>JAPLQK010000087.1 GCA_026399735.1 Pseudomonadota bacterium | reverse complement strand
CATGATGCGCACCCTTCACAATGCGCCTTCAATAAAGAACCCCCGTCAGGCCGGTGAAGGTGTCCGGCTTTTCATCCGCTAAAACTATGCGGTGGGTAAGCTCGGTCAGTGGTGTTTCGCCCAATCGAGCAGCGCATCATTTATGCGAGTTTGCCAGCCGTTGCCTGTGGCTTTGAATTTCTCCAGTATCTGCGCATCAAGGCGTAGCGTGACTTGCGCCTTCTTTCCACTCCCTAGAGGCCTGCCGCGCACGGGTTTGAACTGGCTTAACTCTGCATCGGTCAGCGGTAGATTGTCGGGGTCAGTCATCGCGGCGGCGGTTATCTGCGCATCTTCCTCAGGCGTATTGAGCAGGATTTTCCGCCCTGATTTAGTTGTTAGATACATAAATTATTTTCTCCTTGTTATTAGCCTTGCGAAGGCTGATTATTCGCCGCACATCTTCACGGTCAACGTAAACCACGCAATACAGGCGCTCACCTATCGCACCTAATGCAATCATGCGGCTTTCGCCATAATCGCGGCGGGTGTCTTGCCATATCAATGCGTCTTCCCATTCCAATTGTTCAGCATCGAACAATGATAGGCCGTGTTTGCTTTGATTTGTCGTGTCCTTCGCATGGTCGAAAATGATTTTCATGTTATTTAGTGTAGTTACGTTTATTTGAGTGGTCAATATCTATTTGTAGTTACGTTTATTTAACGGCACGCAAACCTGCTTGCACTGGCACAAACTCAATCCCGGCCTGTTCCAATATCCACGATTCTATCTTGACGTACCACAGTGAACTGGAAATCCCTCCCCATGCAAGTCTCGATTGAAAAAGCACAGCCGAAATAGATGGTCAAATCAATGAATTTTTCGTTTCACATTGCCCTGATTTATCGCTTATGGTGCCCAAACAAACGAGAAACCGCCGAAAGGCGGTTTTTTGTTTTTATCAGCTTTTTCCGGTTTTTTCACAATTATCTGTGTCAGAATTCCCTTTCAATAAGATTGGTCGTGGTTTCGTCATATTGAGCAATAACCGAACGATATGAACCCCCGTATTTTATTGAAATATAACATATAAATCAATATGTTATATTTTTTGAGGCGAAATGCGGGGCGTTCGGTGATGATGCGGCAAGCGCCCGCGTTGGATATGTGCTCATTGGATGTTGTTTCGGCTTATAAAAATCAAAACAGGGAGAGTCTGTCATGCAAGTCGGTCAAATCAGTTGGTCTGGCAAATCGGGTTGGGAGCCGGCTCCCGATTTTTCAGCAGTCGCGGATCTGGTTTTAGTCTTTGCAGACGCCGTTTTTTTTCAAACCGAAGCTTGCTACAACGAGTTGCGCAGTCTGTTCCCGAAAGCGCATATTGCAGGATGCTCGTCTTCCGGCAATGTGCTGGGCGTGGAAATCAGCGACGAAAATATGGTGGCGAGCATCATCAAATTCGAGCATTCCGGCATACGTTTGGCGTCGATTGATGTGCAATCGGGAGAGCCTGACTTGGGTGTGAAGCTGATGGGCGAATTGATGGCGCCCGATTTACGTCATGCCTTTATTCTGTCCGATGGCTTACAGGTGAACGGCAGCGAGCTGGCAAAGGGAGTGAATCAGGCGGCTATCCCGGTCACGGGCGGGATGGCGGGAGACGGTACACGTTTCGGTCAGACCTGGGTGATGGCGGATGCGCCGGCAAAAACCGGGCGCATTGCGGCGCTCGGGTTTTATGGCGATGTGACGGTCAAGAGCGGTTGTTTTGCCGGATGGGAAGAATTCGGTGCTGAACGCATCGTCACCAGATCGGCGGGTAATGTGGTGTATGAGATCGACGGTGAACCGGCGCTCGATCTGTACAAGAAATACCTGGGTGAACAGGCCGCCGCGCTGCCCGCCAGCGGACTGCGTTTTCCGCTGAGTATTCAGGCTTCCAAAGCGGATCTGGCGTTGATACGCACGCTGTTGGCCGTCGATGAAGCCGATCACAGTCTGACTTTTGCCGGCGACGTGCCTCAAGGTTACCTGTGCAAACTGATGCGGACGAATCTGGATAGTCTGATCGAAAGCGCCGGATTAGCGGCGGAGGCTGCCCGGCCGGATCATGAGAACGCGGCCGGTTTATGTCTGGTGGTCAGTTGCGTGGGCCGCCGTCTGGTAATGGGGCAGCTGACTGAAGAGGAGCTGGAAATCGTGCGGGAAAAACTGGGTGACGCTACCGCGATCACCGGGTTTTATTCGTACGGCGAACTGGCGCCGTTCAGCGATGTCATGCAGTGCCAGTTGCATAATCAGACCATGACGCTGACCACACTCTACGAATAGCCATGCACCGCTTGCTCGAACGTCAATTGCGGCGTCAGCTGGGAAAAGACTTTCAGCCTGATGAGGCGTTGACATCGTTTCTGGATATCGTCGATAGCTACTATCACGAGGTGGACAAAGAGCAGCGCCTGTTGCAGAACGCGCTGTCGATGAATACCGCCGAGCTCAATGCGGTGAACGAGCGTATGCGGACTCAGAACACCGAGATGACGCGCACGCTGTTGAACACGCTGAGCGACGGTGTGTATGCCACGGATCTTGAGGGACGCTTGACCTTCATGAATGCGGCTGCCGAGAGAAAACTGGGCTGGCAGGAGCAGGAACTGATCGGGCAAGCGGTGCAGGAGAAGGTGGGCTGTCTGCGGGCGGACGGAACGCCGCTGCCGTCAGGAGATTGTCCGCATTTAAGAACGATCCGGGATGGCGTATCCATACAGGAAAGTGGTCTTTTTATTGACCGCATCGGCCGGCAGATGCCCGTCGAATACCGCTCCAGCCCTATCGTGCAGAATGGCCGGATCAGCGGGGCGCTGGTGTCGTTCCAGGATATCAGCAAGCATCTGGAGGCAGCAAACGAATTAAGTTCGGCCAATGAGCGCCTGAGCGCCACGTTGAGGGAGCTGGAATTCCAGCAGCTGGCGCTGGATGAACACGCCATCGTGAGCATCACGGATCGCTCGGGCAAGATTATCTATGTCAACCGCAAGTTCAGCCAGATCAGTCAATATCCCGCTGAGCGCTTGATGGGGCAGGATCACCGGATACTGAATTCCGGCTATCACCCAGCAGCGTTTTTCAGGGAAATGTGGCAGACGATCGCTGACGGCCGGGTGTGGCACGGCGAAGTGAAGAACCGGCGCCGTGACGGATCGTTCTATTGGGTCGAATCCACCATTGTGCCGTTTATGGATGAGCAAGGCCGACCGGAACGCTACATTTCCGTCCGCACCGATATCACCGTGCGTAAGGTGTTGGAGGAGCAACTGTCCGAACAGCGCGCCTTCTATGAGCGCATCAGCGAGACGATGGGAGAGGGGTTGTATGTGCAGGATGCCGCCGGGTGTTGTACTTACCTGAACTCTGAAGCGGAACATCTGCTGGGCTGGACGCGCGAGGAATTTATCGGCAGGCATGTGCACGACACGATTCATACGGTCACGGTTCAAGGTGCGCCGTTGCCCGCAGCGCTTTGTCCGATTATGCTGGCTGTGCAAAAGAAGGGCGACTGGCAGGGCGACGATCAGGTATTCGTACGTCGTGACGGCACGGTGTTTCCGGTCGAAGCCACTTCGCGGGCGATTGTACGCGACGGGGTGAGCTACGGTTCGGTGGTCGCGTTCGCGGATATTTCTGAACGCAGGAACAACGAGCTGATCGTACGGATGGCGCAGGAACGCCTCAATCTTGCGCTGGAGGGTTCTGGCCTTGCGTTGTGGGACTGGGATATTGCTCATGACCGCGTTTATTTGAGCGACCGCTGGTCGTTGATGATGGGCGGCGAACGTCAGGACGTGGTTGTTGATAGTGCCGCGATGTTTGGTCTGGTTCATGAAGATGAACGTTCGCTGGTTGAGTCCAGCCTGATTGCCGTACTGAAGGGGGCGGCCGAGTTTTATTCGGTGGAATTTCGCGTGTGCCGTCTTGATGGGGAGTGGATCTGGGTACACACCCACGGCAAGGTGGTGGAGCGCGATGCAACGGGACGGGTGGTGCGCATGACCGGTACCAACGCCGATATCACCGAGCGACGCCATGCCGAGGAAACATTGCGACTGGCGAAGGAGGCCGCAGAAGCGGCCAGCCGCGCCAAGGGGGATTTTCTGGCCAACATGAGCCATGAAATCCGTACGCCGATGAACGGCATCATCGGTATGACCGAACTGGCGCTGGATACCGAACTGAACCAGGAACAGCGCGAGTATCTGACGCTGGTTCAATCTTCAGCCGATGCACTGCTCACCATACTCAACGATATTCTCGATTTTTCCAAGATCGAATCGGGCAAGCTGGACATCGAAACCATTGAGTTCTCGATGGAGCACATGCTGCGGGAAACCATGAAGTCGCTGGCCGTGCGTGCGCATCAGAAACAGCTTGAACTGTTGTTGCATGTCGCGAGCGATGTGCCGGACCGCTTGCTGGGCGACCCGGGACGCCTGCGCCAGGTGATCGTCAATCTGGTGGGTAATGCCATTAAATTCACCGGCAGCGGCGAGATCGAGGTGGAAGTGCTGTGTGTCCCTGATGCGCTGCAAGGATCTGCGCGGCTGCAATTTTCCGTGCGCGACACCGGGATCGGCATTCCGCGCGATAAATTTCAGACGATTTTCGAGTCGTTCTCGCAGGCAGATACCTCGACCACGCGACGCTACGGCGGCACGGGGCTGGGTCTGACGATCTCCGCGCAACTGGTCAGGTTGATGGGCGGGCAGATCGGGCTGGACAGCATCGTCGGGAGTGGCAGCAACTTCCACTTCACGCTGGATATGCCCATGCTCTCCGGCAGTCCGCTGGCGGATTATCAGCAGACCGGTCGCATCTCAGGTATGCCGGTGCTGATTGCCGACGACAACGCGACCAATCGCCGTCTGTTGCAGGAGATGTTGTGTAACTGGAAGATGCGGCCCACCGTGACATCCAACGGACAGGAAGCGCTGGCCGAACTGGAACGTGCGCACGCTGCCGGGCAGCCGTACGCATTGGCGTTGCTGGATTTACAGATGCCGGATATGGACGGATTCGAGTTGACCGAACGCATCCGCCGTCACCCGGAATATCTGGTGAAAACCCTGATGATGCTCACCTCGGAAGGGCAGAGGGGGCATGCGGCCCGTTGCCGCGAACTGGGCGTGGCGGCTTATTTGATGAAGCCGGTCGCACAGTCGGAATTGCTGGATGCGATCATGACTGCGCTGGGCGTCTCCGAGAGAATGGCGCCGCTGACGACCAGGCATTCCCTGAAGGAAATGCGTCGCCGCCTGAATCTGCTGCTGGCGGAAGATAATGCGGTAAACCAGACGCTGGCGACGCGCCTGCTGGAAAAGCTCGGGCATACGGTGACGGTGGCGAACAACGGCATAGAGGCGGTGCAACACTGGCAGAACGGTCAGTTCGACGCAATCCTGATGGATGTGGATATGCCAGAGATGAATGGTTACGAGGCGACGCGCAGCATCCGCGAGCAGGAGCAAAATTCCGGCGCACACATACGCATCGTGGCGATGACCGCCCACGCCATGCAAGGCGCGCGTGAAGAATGTCTGCGTCACGGCATGGACGGCTATCTGACCAAGCCGATCGACACCGAGGCGCTGTGGCTTGAACTCGACAGTCTGGCTCAGGGAGTTGAAGCCGAGCCTGTGGTTGTCGAGCCTGCGCTTGTGGCCGATTTCGATCAGGCAAGGCAAATCATGGATGACAGCCGTGAATTGTTTGACGAGATTGCCGCTTTGTTCCTGGCCGATGCACCGCCGCACATGCAGCATATCAGGGACGGTATGGCGCAAAGCGATGCGGTTGTCGTGCGGCACAGCGCGCATACGCTCAAAGGTATGGCCGGTATTTTCGCCGCCGAGCGCACCGTGAAAGCCGCCGAACGGGTTGAACAGACAGCCGGGCAGCCGGAATGTGTCGATGCGGTAGTTCAGCTGGATGCAGCATTGTCTGAATTGATCAATGCAATCAAGACATACCAGTGGTGACGCTATCAAGACGTCGATTTTAAGGAGATCTGAATGCTTGACAGACTGAAACTGAAATCCAAACTGCTTGTGATGGAAGGGTTATCCTTTTTCATGTTTTTGGCAATGGCGATATTCGGGCTGGTGCAGCTCAATGGCGCGCTCAAGGATGAAGTGCAGAGTATTTCCCGCCTGAATGCTGATCTGACTGTGGTCGTGCAAATTAGCGGTATGGATACGGCTTTCTTAAAACAGGTCAAGCTGGCTAAAGATATCTGGTTGCGAGGAACTGATCCGGTAAAGCTCAGGAAGCACCGTGGAGAATTTCTTGATCAGCAGCGGGAATTCAGGTCGCATAGTGCTCGCGCGCTGGAACACATGAAAGAACTCGCTGTTGGTCGCGGGGAAATGTGGGATGGCTTCATCCTGGCTCTGGAATCCATTATCAAAAAACATGAAGTTGTCAGCAACAAATATCTGACGCAGATAGATGTTCATACCAACTATGCCGAATCCGATGCCAGGGTGGCCGGCATCGATCGCGAACTATCCGAGCAGATACATGAATTTCATGAGAATTTTATTCATTTTATAACACAAAATTCGGATGAGGAAATTGCTCAGGCTGAGTCGGGTTATCGGCAACGGCTGATCATCATCAGCATCTGGGTTGTTATTTCGCTGACGTTATCCATGGCTTTTGTGACGTTGCTGGTTCGTCAGATTTTGCGTCAACTGGGCGGAGATCCGCTGGAGGTCGCACAGGTCGTCAAGGAGGTCGGTGCCGGTGATCTTTCCCTGGCAAAATCACGGTTAGCCGGCGCGACAGGATTGCTGGGGGACGCGCTGCTGATGAGCGAGAACCTGCGCAAGACGCTGGTGGACTTGCATGCATCGGCCTCCAATATGAACAACAGTTCATCGGAGTTGTCCTGTTCAACCAGCAAGATGCTTGAATCAGTGGGCGAGCAAAATTCGGCGGTGCAAGTCATGCAGCAGGCAACGACCGATCTGAATTTGAGTATTCAGAGCATTTCTGCAAACAGCAGCGAGGCGCAGCAAATTGCCGCCAAAACACAAAATTCCGCTGAACTGAGCGTTGCAATGCTGGCCGGCAGTGTGGAAGAGATGACACGCGTTGCACAGTCGATCGAAAAAGCCTCGCTCGATATTTCCAGATTGAGCGAGAAATCCCAGAGTATCAATGCAGTGGTTGTGTCGATACGCAGTATTGCCGAACAGACCAATCTGCTGGCTTTGAATGCGGCAATAGAGGCGGCGCGCGCCGGTGAACAGGGTCGCGGGTTTGCCGTTGTTGCAGACGAAGTGCGTAAGCTGGCCGAACGCACTGCACTGGCCACCAGGGAAATTCAGCGTTTTTCGAATGAAATCGGAGCGGTGGTCGAGAGTGCAATTGCAGACATGAAACAAGTTGCAGAAGATGCCAAGTCTGGTTCGCAAAATGCGCAAAATGCCAACCACGCAATCGCTGAGGTGAAGTCTGCTTTCGGAGCGGTGTCTGAACAGATCAGTAATATTTCTGCCTCATTGCTGTTACAGAGCAAGATGTCCGAAGAGCTGAACGGTAATATCAGCCATGTGGCCAGTATGACGGCCGATTTTTATGCCGAGGTAACGCATGTTGCCAATACCGCGAGTAGTTTTTCCAACCTGGCGGGCGAGACGATCAATGTAGTGACGTCGTTTAAACTGGGCGACAAGGAAGAGGAAGACGTGACCTTGTTTTAGTGTATGCTCCCGAAACCACCGACTGATTATCTTTCCGGTTACCCTGCCGCAATGGCAGAACAGGTGCAGCGGCTGATCGAACAGGGAACGCTGTCCGACAGGCTGTTGCAAAAGTATCCGACGCCGCACGCCGTGCGCACCGACCGTGCGCTGTATGATTTTGTAACGGAAGCCAAAGATCGCTATCTGCGCAACACGCCGGGCTTGAGTCGCGTGGCGTTCGACAGCACACTGCATGTGGAGCGCCGCGCGCTGGGGTTGCATACCCGGACTTCTCAGGTGCAGGGCATCAAACTCAAGAGTCGTCGCGAAATTCGCATTGCTGCCGTGTTCAGGGAAATGCCGGTCGAATTCCTGCGCATGATCGTGGTTCACGAACTCGCGCACCTGAAGGAGCTTGAGCACAACAAGGCGTTTTATCAGCTATGTTTGCACATGGAACCCGATTATCATCAGCTGGAGTTCGATCTCAGGGCTTATCTGACCTGGCTGGCTGCGACGGATAAGCCGCTGTGGTAATACCGCAAAGCGGATTGTAACTACAGCGCCCGCACCTTCACGGTCTTGCCCTTGACCTTGCCGGCATTTAACCTGCGCACGGCCTCGTTGGCGATGTCGCGCACCACCGCGACATAAGTCGAAAAGTCGGTCACGGTAATCTTGCCGACCTGTTCGCGCGTAAACCCTGCGTCGCCGGTAAGCGCGCCCAGTACGTCGCCGGGGCGGATTTTTTCCTTGCGACCGCCTAAAATCTGCAAGGTGACCATCGGCGGCACCAGCGGCGATTCGTCTTCGTTTGCCAATTCGGACAGTTCATGCCATTCAGGTACGCTGCCCGTCATCTTGGCGATGCTCACGATGCGTTGCCGGTCGGTGGGGCCGCACAGCGAGAGCGCCCAGCCATTTTCGCCGGCGCGCCCCGTTCGTCCGATGCGATGGACATGAATTTCAGGGTCGGGCGTAACATCGACGTTGATGACCGCTTCGAGTTGCGCAATGTCCAGTCCGCGCGCCGCCACATCGGTCGCCACCAGCACTGAGCAGCTGCGATTAGCGAACTGGATCAGCACCTGGTCGCGTTCGCGCTGTTCCATATCGCCGTTCAACGTCAGCGCATAAATCCCCTGCGCATGCAACACTTCCAGCAAGGATCTGCATTGCTGCTTGGTGTTGCAAAAAGCCAGCGTGCTGACCGGGCGGTAGTGTTTGAGCAAAATGCCGACAGCGGACAGGCGTTTCTCGTTGGAGACTTCATAGAAGCGCTGGCGTATCTTGTCCTCATCGTGCTTTTCCTCCAGCTTCACCTGTTGCGGATTGCGCATGAACTGACGGGCCAGGCGCGCGATGCCTTCAGGGTAGGTCGCAGAGAACATCAGCGTCTGGCGGTCGGTCGGGCAATGTTTGACCACATAGGCGATCGAGTCGTAAAAACCCATGTCCAGCATGCGGTCGGCTTCGTCGAGCACCAGCGTGTTGAGTGCCGTCAAGTCGAGCGTGCCGCGCTCCATATGATCCATGATGCGGCCCGGCGTGCCGACCACGATGTGCGCGCCGTGTTCCAGACTGGCGATCTGCGGGCGCATGGTGGAGCCGCCGCACAGCGTCATGATCTTGATGTTGTCACTGGATCGTGCCAGACGGCGAATCTCCTGCGTCACCTGATCGGCCAGTTCGCGTGTCGGGCACAGCACCATGGCTTGTACCGCAAAGCGGCGCGGGTTCAGTCGGGTCAACAGAGACAGCGCGAATGCCGCCGTTTTTCCGCTGCCGGTCTTGGCTTGCGCGATCAGGTCATTACCGGCCAGCGTAATCGGCAGGCTGGCTGCCTGTATCGGCGTCATGATCAGATAGCCCAGCTGCTGCAGGGTCGATCGCATGCCGGGCGACAAGGGCAGTTCGTTGAAAGAGCGCGCGGCGGCGGATGAAAATGGGTTTTGTATAGTATCGTTCATACGCGATTATCCCAGCTTGCGGCGCTGTGTGCACGTGTTGTTGCTGTCAGATTTTGCACTATCTGATAAATCGCACTCGTATAATGAGCGCGTTGCACTACATTTGAGGTCAGTCATGAACGCAGCTAACAGCCGAACGATCATTTTTGTGTCCGACGGAACCGGCATTACGGCGGAAACGCTGGGCAATGGCCTGCTTTCGCAATTCGAGGGTATCGAATTTCGCCATGTGCGGTTTCCCTTCACGGACAGCATGGAGAAGGCGGATGCGTGTATTTGTAAAATATCTGAAATAAATCAAATAGATGGATCAAGACCGCTGGTCATTATGACCATGATGGATATGACTATCAGCGCCCGGTTGCGTCAGGCGGATGCGCTGTTTCTGGATTTGTTCGAGGCCTTTATCGCCCCGCTGGAGCAGGAATTGGGCCAGCGATCCACGCACCGTGTGGGCCGCAGTCATGGTCAGGATAATCGTGAGTATTCCAAACGCATCGCGGCAATGAATTTTGCACTGGCGCACGATGATGGTGTGTCGGATAGCGACCTTAAAAATGCCGATATCATACTTGTCGGCGTGTCGCGCAGCGGCAAGACGCCGACCAGTCTGTACCTCTCCTTGCAGTTTTCGCTGAAGGCGGCCAATTATCCGCTGATACCGGAGGATTTTGAGCGGGACGATCTGCCGTCGAAATTATTGCCCTATCGCAACAAGCTGTTCGGCCTGACCATCGCGCCCGAGCAACTGCACCGCATACGCCGCGAGCGTCGTCCGAACAGCAAATACGCTTCGCTGGAGAACTGCCGCTATGAAGTCGCCGCTGCGGAACGCATGATGCGTGTTAAAGGGATCAAGTGGTTCGATACGACTTCACGTTCGATCGAGGAGCTTGCGGTGCAACTGATGCAGGAAATCAACCGGTGAACCTGTACAGGCCTGCCATAAAGGGAGTTGCATGCTGGAAGTGATTATTCTTGCCGTCGCGCTCAGTATGGACGCTTTTGCCGTTTCCATCGGTTTGGGCGCGAAGAAAAATACGCCCGGCCTGGCGCTGAAAGCCGGGCTTTTTTTCGGCGCGTTTCAGGCCTTGATGCCGTTTATCGGGTATCTGGGCGGCAAGGGTGTTTTAGGCTGGATAGACGCCTATGCACGCTGGATCGCCTTCGGATTGCTGGTGCTGATCGGCGCAAAAATGATTTATGAAGGCATCCAGGAAGGCATAGAAGAAGATATTTCGGCCATTACCAACAAAATGATGCTGATTCTGGCGATCGCCACCAGCATAGACGCAATGGCCGCCGGATTCAGCCTGACGCTGCTGGATGCAAACCCTTATGTTGCCTGCCTTGTCATCGGCGTCGTCACCTTTGCTTTCAGCTGTGCCGGCGTCCTTGTAGGCAGAAACAGCGGCACATGGCTTGAAAGTAAAGCGGAAATTTTCGGCGGAACCGTTTTAATCCTGATGGGCGTCAAGATACTGGTTTTCTGATCGCCGCTGAGCGGTTTTCGTCTGATGAAACTCTTCAAACCATGAAGGAATAAACCAGACCGAACATGGCACAGACCCCGATTACCTTCATGATGTCGGCCTTGTACTTCCAGAGCGCAACAAATGACAGCAGCGCGATGATGAGCGGGATCGCATCGAAGTGACCCGAAAATGGTGCCGCTTCAGTCGCTTTGGGCCAGAAGGTGTGCCATGCAAAAAAGGTGGCCAGATTGATAATCACCCCGACTACAGCGGCGGTGATTGCGGTCAGCGGCGCAGTGAACTTCAGTTCGCCGCGCGTCGATTCGACGATCGGGCCTGCGGCCAGTATGAAAAAGAACGAGGGCAGAAAGGTAAAAAACGTCGCTGCCGCAGCGCCCGCGAGTCCCGCAGCGACGGGATTATCGAAGGCGTGTTTAGCCACTCCACCCAGAAAACCCACCCAGGTCACGATCATGATCAAGGGGCCTGGCGTGGTTTCGCCCAATGCCAGGCCATCCATCATCTGGGGTGCGGTGAGCCAGCTAAAGTGTTCCACCGCACCCTGATAGACGTAGGGCAGCACGGCATACGCGCCGCCGATGGTGAGGAAAGCCGCCTTGGTGAAGAACTCGCCGATGTCGTACAGGCTGCTGTGGCCGCGCAGTGCCAGCATGGACACGGCCCAGATAGCGACGAACACGGTCGTCGTAAGGGTAAATTTTCCCCATGAAAATTTTGCATGCGCGGGCGGTGGCGTATCGTCGTCGATCAGGGCTGGGCCGTAGTCTTTATTGCTGCCACCGTGACCGCCTCCCGCCTTGAACTTGTTCGGCATCAGCTTGCCGCCGATGGCACCCAGAATAGCCGCAGCCAGTACAATCCAGGGAAAGCCGATCTTGAAAAAGAAGATGCCGACGAAGGCCAGCGCGGCGATGCCGAGCAATACCCTGTTTTTGATCGAGCGTGAACCGATGCGCCAGGCGGCGAACAGTACGACGGCAACCACGGCGGGTTTGATGCCGTAAAAGATGCCCTGCACCGCCGGTAGATTGCCGTAATTCAGATAGATTCCCGCCAGCAGAGACAGCAGCACGAAAGCGGGCATGAAAAACATCACGCCGGCTACGATGGCGCCGCGCACGCCGTGCATCAGCCAACTGATGTAGATCGCCAGTTGGATGGCCTCCGGTCCCGGCAGCAGCATGCAGAAATTGAGCGCGTGCAGGTAGCGGTGCTCGGAAATCCAGCGGCGACGCTCGACCAGTTCCTGGTGCATCATCGCAATCTGACCGGCCGGGCCGCCAAAGCTGATAAAGCCGAGTTTTAGCCAGTATTTAAAGGCTTCGCCGAGCGTAGGGGCTGACGGCGGTGCGGTTGGAATTGAGGCGTTATTCATGCGGTTTATCCTGCTGATAGTTCATATAAAGACCGTCAAAAATATGCGCGGCGTCCGACAGCAATTTGTTGTCGTCCGGTTCGGCGGCGCGCAGTCCGGCCAGCACCGCCTCGACACCCGGCGCTTCCATTACCGGTATCCCGCCGGCATCGAGGCAGTGAACGATGGTTCCGATGCGTGCGATAGCGGGATCGTCCTGCAAGCCGAAACTGACCGCCAGCACCTCGAAGGTGACGCGTCCGTCGATATGGGTAAACGTTGCACCGTCAAAGTCAAAACCGAGCGCGTCGGCCGGACAGTCGGCAGGGGTTTTGAGCCAGATAAATTTTCCATGCGGGTCGATAAAGCGCCGGATCAGCCATGCGGATGCGATGCGGTCGACCCAAATGCGTTGACGCGTAGCCCAGATGCGCCCGGCATAGTCGGTGTTGGCGAGACGGCGTATCTGACCACAGACGGTTGACGGTTCGCCCGGAGAAATGCGTGCTGTCAGTGCTGTCAGCGCGGACTGTGCCTGTTCTCTCGCCTCATCCGGGAAGTAATCGATCGCCTTGAGGGCTTCGAATTCGCGCGTCAGTCGTCGCAGTAATTTTTCATCCTGAACTTCTGCACGGGTTGCAGCGATTAATGCGGCGTAGTCGCCGGTACGGTTGAACAGGGCGCGAAAGATTTTATCCTGCGCTTCATCCGCTGCAACTTGCAGTATCTCCGCACTTCCATCCGATGTGCGTACATCGGCAGCGAGTGTTTGCAGCGACTCATTTATCGATTCGCGCAGCGGCAATAAATAAACGCCGTCGCGCAAGGTTGCTGCGCCCAGCGCTTTGACCGCACGCCAGAGACGCATGCGCGCAGTTGTGTTGCGCGTAGGCAGTGTGGTGACGAAGGTCAGCCATTCGACAAGCTTTAACATGTTGAGTACCCGGCTATTTAATGTAGCGTACTCTACTCTAGTGTTGTGATCGATACAAGAAAATTATTTTCAAGGGTATTTTGGTCAGATTTCACAGGCCAGCCTGAAACCCATCGCATAGGTTTGCGACGCAGGGTTGCGGCCATGCCGCCTGCGGGTTCTGGCCAGATCGCGCAGCCGCGAGAAGCAGCCGCCACGCGCCACGCGGTAATCGCCATTGAGCTGTACCAGATGGTCGCTGATAAACTGGCCGCTCTGGTAGGCGCCATACACATCCTGCACATATTCCTCGACGTTGCCCGCCATGTCAGCGAGACCGAACGGGGAATTTCCTTCCGCGAAAATGCCCACCGGCGTGGTCGAAAATATCCCCGTTTCAACCGTATTGGCAAAGTCCGGTTCAAATGAATTACCCCACGGGAATTCCAGCCCGTCCGGCCCCGCTGCGGCATATTCCCATTCCGCTTCGGAGGGCAGCCGATAGGCGCGCCCGGTTTTCTGCGATAACCAGACCGCATAGGCGTCGGCAGCGGCTGCACTAAGCGTGAAAACCGGATGGTTGGATTTTTCTACCGGGTAGCGGCGAAACTCCCAGCTGGTCGGCAGTTCAGGATATTGGGTGTCGAGCAGGAATTCGCGGTATTCGGCGTTGGTCACCGGATATTTTCCGATCGAGAAATCGCGCAATGTAACGACGTGTCGCGGGCATTCTTTCAGTATCCATTTTTCGTCCAGTCCGATGTGCCGGAAACGGTTCATGACGGAGTCAATTTCAGATTCGTCCAGACCGATGCTGACGTCGCCCCCCTTGATCGCAATCATGGCGGGCTGTAGCGGCACAATGCGCGGGTCGCCAGTCAACGCGAGAATGTTGCCGGCGACCAGTCGCTCAGACAGATGAACTTCACGGTTTTCGAGCATTGCAACCAGTTCCTGTGCATCACGACCCAGTAAATCGCGGTAAATGCCGGGAATAAGGTCTTCGAAGCGGGAGGGCAGAAAGCAGTCCGGCAAACCCAGCCGCTCGCGATCCGTCATGTTGCCGCACAATACGCCTTCGATTTTTGGCCAGTGCCAGCCTTGTTTGCTGTTCATGATTCAGTCCTTTTTGAGTTGTCCGGTGCGCGCATCGCCTTGACCAGCATGGCGCGGAAGGCTGCAAAAGCTTTATACATAATATCTTGTTTATATTGAAAAATATCAACCGGGTCGGTCGCATGGACCCAGCCGCGATTGTCGGCTTCGAATAACAGCAGATTTCCGTCTGCGGCCTCGGCGCAGTCGATCACCACATAATCCAGCTCCAGTTTTTTTGCAATTGAGTTCAGCGCATCGCGATGACGTTGCGCGAAACCGGTATCGAAGTCGCGCATGAAGCGCGCTTCCTCTTCGCGTTTGTCAGCGCTGTCCGTCATGCCGGAAGCGCCATAGTGGACGATCCAGTGTGCGCTTATCGCCAGATGGCAGATATAGGGCATCCCGTCGATCAGCACGATTCTGGCCTTGCGATAAAGGCCGTCGGCGCTGCGATAATCGATATGAAAAGAGACGAAAAATTCCGCCTCATCCGAACCCGCCAGATACGCCGCCAGTTCAGCCGCGTTATCGATTTTTGCCAGTCCGCAGCCGCCTTGCGAGACGAGCGGCCTGACGGTGACGGGGTAAGTGCCGCCGAATAGCGTGTCGGCCGCCAACTCCTGTGCGGCGACTCGCGCCAAATCTGTTCTGCTGATGCGCAGCGTGGGCGGAATCAGCAGGCCGGGGATGTCTTTGAGCAGCCGATATACGCCGTCTCTGGAACAACGCAGGATATGCCTGGCAGGGTTCAGCAACGGGCGCGGCCAGTGTTCCGCAAGCCCGTCTATCATTTCGAGCACAGGACGGCTCTGGTCGGATTCGCCGAGCGCCACAATCGCCACGTCGTGCCCGGGAATGATGTCCGGCAGCGGCTGGCCGGGCACGATATACAGCAGGTCGAGTTGTATATCCGAGTTCTCGATCAGGTAGTCCAGCGGCGTGTTGACCGATTGAACGCCCGCGCCCATCAGCGCGAGCAGCCGGATGGCAGGTTTTTTCGTCCCCGCAATCCGGTAAACGGTGCTCATTTGCAGCGCGCGTGCCTGCATTTCCAGCGCGAAATCCTGAGAGCCTGTCACTGAAAAAAGGTGAAACTGGCTCATGTACAGATTCGCGTCCGCAGGGCTTGCGAACATCAGCGCGATCATTGCAGGCAGTTCGGAAACCGGCATGCGTGCCAATGTCGCCATCGAGAGGACAGGTTTAAGCTGCATCTGGTGATTCATCAACCGGGTAAATCCGGCCATCATAAGCGCCGGCCAGAAAGCGATTCTGCAGCGGGTCATAGGCAAGAGATGAAATGCCGGAGGCGGTGGGGCGCGAGAAGGAAGTCCATTGTCTGTCAGTCACGTCGAAGCCGGCCAGTGTCCCGCCGTAACTGCCGGTCATAATCCTTTTACCGTCGCTGCTTGCGGCGATGCATTTCACCGAATTTTTATGCGGCGTCCGGTAGGCGTCAAAAGTTTCGTCATGCCATATCAGCAACTTCAAGTCGCGCCCGATACTCGCAAAGTTGGCGATACCGACACGGCAGCAACCGTTGGCGATGCGTTCGTGCGCATTTTCGACGGTTTTGATCACGTCAAGTGTGGCGATGTCCTGCCAGACCACGTGGGTGTTGGCGCAAACCGAAAACAGCGTTTTATCGGAGGCGGCCAGGCCCTTGACGGCATTCTCAAAGATTTTACGGCTGCTGACCAGATTCAGGCGCCCGTTCAGCTCTATGGCGAACACCAGCACGTCTCCGGTATAGCTGCCGATCGCCGCGTGCTGTTTCCCGTCACGGTAGAAGGCTGCGCCACAGTTCAGCGGCGCATGGTGTTCATACAAGGTTGCCCCGGTCGCCGCATCGAACAATAATCCCAGCTGTCCGCCGGTGAGCAGTTTGCCGGCCACGGGCAGCAGAAAATTGCACAGGCTGCCCATCTCACTAAATTTAACGCCGTTTTTGAAGACGATGCCGGCGTCGCCCGCCGCATAGACATCGACTCCAGCCGTGGCGACCGCATTCAAACTTTGGCCGGGTTCGATATCCGAAAGATCCCAATGTCCATGCTGCCAGTCAAATGTTGCGTAGCGCGAGCCGAACGTACCCAGCACGATTCTGGCGTCATCCAGAAAGTCGGCGGCGCGCGCCCAGATCAGCGCGGGCAGCGTCGAGCGGGAAATTTCGGTCAATTCGGGGTGTTTCTTATCCGACTTTGAAATTCGCCAGAATGCGATGCTCCGGTCGTAGCTGATGGTGACAAGCAGGTTTTGATTTTCCCTGAGCAGCAATTTTTTGATGCCGGCCTTGTGCGCTGCGATATACCGCGTCTGACAGCCTTCGATGATGGCAATCCGGCCCCTGTCATCTCCGGAAAACACGCAGCCATCGCCCATGGTTTCGAATGTATCGGTGCGTGCGCCCTCGCAGGTTAAGTGAATCTGGCGTCCGCTTGCCACATCCCAGTGCCTGAGCGTACCGTCTACGCTGGATGAAATCAGCGTTTTTGCGTCCGTGCTCCAGGCGACCGTCAGCACATTGCCGGTATGGCCTGTCAATGTTTTCAGACAGCGACCGTTCAGATCGAAAATCTTGATGCTGCGGTCCAGCGCGCAGGTGGCGATATATTGATCGTCCGGAGAAAATACGGCGGTATCCACATCGTCAGTATGGCCGATGAGGGCTGCCCTGAGTTGCATCGAGGGAATATCCCAGATGCGTGCGGAATAGTCGCTGGAGGCGCTTACCAGCATTGTTCCGTCATGACTGAAGCTGCACTGATTGGCGAGGTGGTCGTGCAATCCGCGAGAGAGCGCACGCCCGCTTTGGGCATCCCATAAAATCACCTGATTGTCATAGCCTGTCGTGGCGATAAAGTTTTTATGGGTAGCTACACCGCTGATAGGTCCGACATGCTTCATTATTTTCTCAAGCTTTCAAATATTGTGCCGATAACTGCCATAACGTTACAGATTCTGGAAAGAATTTATACTTGCAGGTAAGTGGAGTTTGTTCATGGCGGATTGTAGCGCGGGCGTAACAAGAGTTGCGTAAAATCATGAAAACGAATATTTTACCGGTTATGTCGGCATTGTAGCGTCTGGTATTCAGGCCGTTTAATGCGATTGTATTTTGATTTTAAAGGAGTTTATTATGGGTATGTCAGTTCAGAGTTCATCTGCCAGCATGGCTTCATCGGTCAGCAGTGTCAGCAAGATGCAGCAAATGCAACAGTCGCAGCTTTTGCAGGCGTTGCAAAATTCGGCACCGCCCGCGCCGCAGGAGCAAGTCAGCAAGCCGGTTGGCAATCTCGGGAACAACATCAACATCATGGCCTGATCCATTCAGATGGTTCGGTTCAGATTCTGTGCCATTAACCCCGGTTTTTTTAAGCCGGATTAATGGCGCATTTGCTTTTACTCGAAGTGCCAGGCGCGAACGACTTCAATATTCTGGAAGAAACGGTTCATCTGGGGCATGAAGTCACTTTCTTTACGGCCGATTTAAGCGCTTATCTGGCGCATGAAACGCTGGCGACTTCCAGATTGA
The DNA here is from genome assembly GCA_026399735.1 of Pseudomonadota bacterium. Classification (GTDB taxonomy): domain Bacteria; phylum Pseudomonadota; class Gammaproteobacteria; order Burkholderiales; family Gallionellaceae; genus Gallionella. The sequence goes on along the minus strand of JAPLQK010000087.1, from coordinate 10,178 downwards.
GTTTGGCCCGTGACATCGTTTCGCTGACCTCGTTCGACTACGACGCTTTCGAAACAGCAGCGCTCGCCATTCACGAAAAGACCCCGTTTGATGCGATCCTGTGTCTGATCGATATCCGGATGATCGAAGCGGCCAGACTGGCGGCAAGGCTCGGCCTCAAATTCCTCAATTGCAAAACAGCGAAGCTGGTCCGGGATAAATACAGCGTCCGGGAACGTCTGGCGCAGCACGCAATCCGGCAGCCCCGATTTGCGCTGGCGACGACCAATGCCGAACTCAAAACGGCTGTCGAAACGATAGCATTTCCCGTTCTGATCAAGCCGTCCGATGGCTACGGCTCGCAAAATATTCTCACCTTTACCTCCGAAGCAGAGTTCGCTGCGCTGGCCGCACCTTTTGCGAATTATTTGCCGCTGAAAACCGATTACGGGCTGGGCGTTCACGCCAATGACCGGCTGGTCGTGGAAGAATTTATTCGGGGCGAGGTGATCGGTTGCGAAACGATCACTGTTGACGGCAAGCATATATTTCTGGGAATCAACGATAAGGTGTTTTTTCCGCCGCCCTGTTTCGGTATTAAGGGGAGTTGTTTTCCGTCCGGCCGGTTCGATACGGAGCAGATTCGGGATTACGTTTTTCAGATACTCGATGCGCTGAATTTTAACTTCGGCGTGGCGCATACCGAAATCATCATTACGCCGGAAGGCCCGTATCTGGTCGAAGTCAACCCGCGTCTGATCGGCGCGCATATCCCGCGTCTGCTGGGTTTTGCGCTTGAACGCTCGATTTATGCGGACGTCATCAATCTTCATTTGGGCTGCGATCTGAGCCAATTGCAGGGTTTAGAGGCGCATCAGGTGGCCGTTTCGCGCTGGATCACCTCAAGTCAGAACGGCATTCTCAATGCTGTCGTGACGCCGAAAACAGACGATCCTCGCATCATGGCGGTGCATGTTTTCAAAAAACCGGGCGACAGGGTACGGCCTCCGTTCGATAATGCGGACAGGCTGGGCTATGTGATGGTTGTCGGAAAAACTCAGTTTGAGGCCGAGCGACTGGCCGAAGATTTTGTGAATAACACACAAGTTTTACTTGAAAGTGCAGTCGCAGCGGTCGTATAAAGCCCGCCGCTTACGCAATTCTCTCCGCTCCCTCAGATAATTCGGTAAGATTGCGCCTGCGCGCCAATCAGGGTACGCAGTTTCGTTCAGGCGATCATTATGAAAATTCACGAATACCAGGGTAAAGAGATTTTGCGCCAGTTTGGCGTGCCGACGCCGCGCGGCGTGGCGTGCTTCAGCGTGGATGAGGCGGTGGCGGCGGCTGAAGGGCTGGGCGGCACGGTCTGGGTGGTGAAGGCGCAGATTCATGCGGGCGGGCGCGGCAAAGGCGGCGGCGTCAAGGTGGCGCGCTCGCTCGAAGAAGTGCGCATGGCCGCTGAGCAAATTCTCGGCATGCATCTGATCACGCATCAGACAGGCGCAGACGGCCAGATCGTGCGCCGTTTGCTGATCGAGGAGGGTGCGCAGATCGCCTGCGAATACTATCTCGGTATGGTGGTCGACCGCGATTCGCAGCGCGTGGCACTGCTGGCTTCCAGCGAAGGCGGCATGGAAATCGAAGAAGTCGCCAAAAACAGCCCGGAAAAAATCCACACGCTGCGCATCGACCCGGTCGCAGGCTTGGGGTTTGATGAGGCAGCGGACGTTGCGCGCCGGATTGGCATTCCTGAAGCCTCCGTTGCGGGTGCCGTTACCGTGCTGCAAGGCTTGTACCGTGCCTTCGTCGAAAAGGAGGCGATGCTGGCGGAGATCAATCCGCTGGTGCTGACCGCCGACGGACGCGTGCTGGCGCTCGATGCCAAGTTTAATTTCGACAGTAACGCGCTGTTCCGTCATCCCGAGATCGTCGCTTACCGCGATCTGGATGAAGAAGACCCCGCCGAGATCGAAGCTTCCAAATTTGATCTGAGCTATATCTCGCTGGACGGCGATATCGCCTGTCTGGTGAACGGCGCGGGTCTGGCGATGGCGACGATGGACATCATCAAACTATATGGCGGCAATCCGGCGAATTTTCTCGACGTGGGCGGCGGTGCGACACGCGAGAAGGTGACCGAAGCCTTCAAGCTGATGCTGAAAAATCCCAATTTAAAAGCCATTCTGGTCAATATCTTCGGCGGCATCATGAAATGCGATGTGATCGCCGAGGGTGTTGTCGCTGCGGTGCGCGAGGTGCATTTGAGTGTGCCATTGGTGGTGCGTCTGGAAGGCACCAACGTGGAGCTGGGCAAGAAAATATTGGCCGACTCGGGGTTGCCGATTATTTCAGGTTCCGACATGGCGGATGCCGCGCAAAAAGTTGTCGCCGCTGCGAGGGGTAAATAATGGCCATACTAATCAACAAAAACACCCGAGTAATGACCCAGGGCATGACCGGAAAAGTCGGCCAGTTTCATACACTGGGTTGTCTTGCCTACGCGAACGGCGCTAACTGCTTCGTTGCCGGCGTCACGCCGAACAAAGGCGGGCAAAACTTTGAGGGCGTGCCGATTTACAACAGCGTGCTGGAGGCCAAACAACAGACAGGCGCTACAGTTTCTGTTATTTACGTGCCGCCGGCTTACGCGGCCGCCGCAATCGATGAAGCGGTCGAGGCCGATCTGGATCTGGTGATTTGCATCACCGAGGGCATTCCGGTGCACGACATGATACGCACGCGCTACAAGATGTCCCACAAGGGGATGGCGACTTTCAGCGAGAACAACGGCGTTCTCGCGAAAGATCGGACATCGGGATGCCGTACTTTGCTGATCGGACCGAATTGTCCCGGGCTGATTACGCCCGATGAAATCAAGATCGGCATCATGCCGGGTCATATCCACAAGAAGGGTCGTATCGGCGTGGTGTCGCGCTCCGGCACGCTGACTTATGAGGCGGTCGGGCAGCTCACCGCACTGGGGCTGGGGCAGTCTTCCTGCGTCGGTATCGGCGGCGACCCGATCAACGGGCTGAAGCATCTGGATGTGCTGCGCCTGTTCAACGACGACCCGGAAACCGATGCCGTGGTAATGGTGGGCGAGATTGGCGGCAGCGACGAAGAAGCATGTGCGCGCTGGATCAGGGACAATATGACCAAGCCCGTGGTGGGCTTTATCGCCGGGATTACGGCGCCGCCGGGCAAGCGTATGGGACATGCCGGTGCGATTATTTCCGGCGGTCAGGGTGGCGCGGATACCAAGCTGGCTGTGATGGAAGAATGCGGCATCCATATCACGCGCAATCCCGCCGAAATGGGCCGGGTGATGCAGAAGGTGTTAAAAGCGTGAAGGGAAAAGGGGGAAGAGGGAAGGGGTACAGGGTGAAGAGGGAAGGGAGAAGGGTAAAGACGGGGTTTCCCTTGAGCGCCAAAGGCGCGATCTCTTCTCCCTTCTCCCTTCCCAAAGAAAGGTTCATGAAATGCTAGAAATGCTTGTGACTACCCAGTTCTGGGTGGATGTATTGAAGATCATCATGATTGACGTGTTGCTGTCCGGCGATAATGCGGTGGTGATCGCGCTGGCCTGTCGCAACCTTCCGGCTGAGCAACGTAAAAAAGGCGTGCTGTTCGGTATGGCAGGCGCTGTCGTGTTGCGTATCGTGCTGACCTTTTTTGCGGTCAGTTTGCTGTCCTTGCCCTATCTGAAACTGGTAGGCGCGATGTTGCTGATCTGGATCGGCATCAAGCTGATATTGCCGGAAGACGAACACGATGAAGGCAGCATCAAAGCCGATGCAAAATTGATCGGCGCGGTCAAGACCATCATCATCGCCGACTTTGTGATGAGTCTGGATAATGTGCTGGGTGTGGCGGCTGCGGCCAAGGGTAACGTGCCGTTGCTGGTGTTCGGTTTGCTGATCAGCATTCCGCTGATCGCCTGGAGCAGTCAGTTGGTGCTCAAGCTGATCGATCGCTTTCCCTATATCATTTACGGAGGCGGTGCGCTGCTGGGTTATGTGGCGGGTGAAATGCTGGTAACTGAGGCGCTGTTCGCACCGCTGGCAGAAGTGCAACACTATCTGCACTGGCTGGTGCCAGTCACCTGTGCGGCGTTGGTACTGGCGATCGGTCAGTGGCTGGCGCAGAGCAAGGCTGCCGAGGGCAGAGCGATTGATCTGGTTGACGGCACCTCCGTCATACCGGGCAAACAAGATTAAGGGGATGCGATGAAGCTACTGATTCCAATAGATGGTTCGAACGGCGCCCTGCGTGCGGTGACGTATATTGCAGAACACCGCGATATGTTCAGGGAATCACCGACTTTGCTGTTGCTGAATGTTCAATGGAAAGTGGCGACGGGTAATGTTAAATTATTTATTAATCAGGATGTTATAAGCGATTACTACCGCGAGCAGGGTTTGGCGGCACTGCAGCCGGCACGAGATGTCCTTGATGCGGCGCAGCTCCCCTATCAGTATCACGTCAGCGTCGGCACACCCGCCGAGTCTGTTGCGCAATATGCCCGTGAACAGTGTGTGGACCAGATCGTAATGTGCAGGCAGGGCCAGGGCGGATTGCAACTGTTTCTGTTGGGTTCAGTGGTAACTAAAGTGTTGCATCTGGCTCAATGCCCGGTGTTGCTGGTCAAATAAAGCTCATGAAACCGGAAGAGGCGCTGGAGATCGTAGCACTGACTGATTCTGGCAGGGTGCGCGCGCACAACGAGGATAGTATCGCGCTGGATGATACTTGCGGTCTGGCGGTACTGGCCGACGGCATGGGGGGTTATAGCGCAGGGGAAGTCGCGAGCGCAATTGCGGTCAAGGTGATGGTGAATGAAATCACCAGGCCGCTGAAAAATGCCAACCCGACTGGACGGGATGAAGAAACAGGTGAAGAATTAGCCGTTGCGTTGCTCGCCCGCAGCATACATAGCGCCAATACTGAAATTTATAAGGAGGCGCAGGATCACACGCAATATGCCGGGATGGGTACGACCATCGTTGCAGCGTTATTTTATGATAATCGCGTCGTGGTCGGGCATGTCGGCGATTCACGTCTTTACCGCTTGCGTGGCGGAGCATTGCAGGCAATCACCCGCGACCACTCATTGTTGCAGGAACAGATAGATTGCGGGATGATCAGCGTCGAGAATGCGCGTCACTCGCAAAACAAGAATCTGGTGACGCGTGCCGTCGGCATCGATGCTGAGGTGATTCCGGAAATTCATCTGTATGCGGTAGAAGTTGGCGACGTTTATTTGCTTTGCTCGGATGGTTTGAACGACATGCTGGAAGACGAAGCGATTCAAGTCATACTGAATGCGATGCAAGGCAATCTGGCGCTTGCTGCCCAACAGTTGATCGAGGCCGCAAACGATAAGGGGGGGCGCGACAATATTTCGGTGATTTTGATCGGAGTGAAGCATGAATTCGCACAGCAGCGCGGTTTACTGGCAACCCTGCTCGATTGGTTCAGGCGCTGAGCGGGTGCTGACGGCAAGGCTGACTTATTCGGTTTTGTCATTCCCGCGCAGGCGGGAATTCAGTTAAATCAAGATGCTGGATCTCCGCTTTTGCGGAGATGACGAATAAATCAGTGTTACCCTAACGACAGAGCGGTGTAGTTAGAGTATCGTTTTCTTGCGGAGAGTGGCATGAGACTTAGAGTTTTGGGTTGCAGTGGCGGAATAGGCGGAAATCTGCACACCACGTCGTTTATCATTGATCATGATATTTTGATCGATGCGGGTACCGGCGTGGGTGAACTCAGTCTGAACGAGCTTGCCAGGATTGATCACGTTTTTATCACGCACTCGCATATGGATCACATCTGTGGTTTGCCCTTGATGCTGGACAGTGTGGCCGGGATGCGTGACCATCCTGTCACCGTGTATGCAACCCGCGCCACGCTTGAAATACTTAAACAGCATGTTTTTAACTGGAAAATCTGGCCGGATTTCAGCGTCATTCCCAATGATGAGCAGCCCGCCATGCGCTATCAGGCGATAGACCTGGCTGAGGTGATTGATTTGCAGGGGCGAAGAATAACTGCTGTTCCCGCTGTTCACACGGTGCCTGCGGTGGGTTTTCACCTTGATAGCGGAAATGCGAGCCTGGTGTTCAGCGGCGATACCTTTGTCAATGACCGTTTGTGGGAGGTGGTCAATGGAATTGCGAATTTGCGCTATTTGATTATTGAAACCGCATTTCCCAACGGTGAAATAGAACTGGCACGGCTTTCCAAACATCTGTGTCCGAGTTTGCTGGCCGGTGAATTGCGTAAATTCAAAGGCGGTGCAGAAGTATTCATCACTCATTTGAAGCCGGACGAAGTGGAACTGATCATGCGCGAAGTTGAGGACTGTGCAAGTGGTTTTTGTCCTAAAATGTTACTTAATAATCAAGAGATTGTATTTTAAACGGCGGGTTGTGAACCGTCTGGCGTGAGCGGGTATACCGAAATAACGGAGGGCCGCCGAAGTATTGCATCGGCGTGTGGGCATACAGGAGCAGGAATGAAGTCAGCTGCAAAGAATGACGATGATATGAGTGCCAGACTTGAGTTCACCAAGAAACTCAATCATGTCACCAATAAGATTCATGCCACCAGCAATATCGACGAAATCATGCTGGATGTCAGTCGCGATATCTGCAGCCTGTTCAACGCCGACAGGCTGACGATCTACGTTGTCGGTGAAGACAATGTGTCGCTGGTTTCCAAGGTCAAGACCGGGTTGAATTCATTCAAGGATCTCAAACTGCCGATCGCTGAGCAGAGCGTGGCAGGTTATGTCGCTGTCAATAAAAAATTGCTCAATATCGAAGATGTCTACGACGAGCAGGAGTTGTCCAGCTATAGTCCTCATTTGCGTTTTTTGCAGGAAGTAGACCGGCGTACCGGATATCGCACCAAGCAGATGCTGGTGGCGCCGATACTGGACGTGCATGGTGGCGATCTGGTCGGGGTGATCCAGATTATCAATAACAAAGCCGCTATGCCTTTTTCGGCGCTGTTTGAGGAAGGCGTGCTGGAACTGGCGCAGACGATGGCGGTGGCATTGCGTCAGCGTCAGGAAAAGGCCACCGTCAAGACCAAATACGATTATCTGGTATCGGATGCGGTGTTGTCTGTCGCAGAGTTCGAGTTGGCAGCGCGTACCGCGCGGCGTAAAGGGCTGGATATCGAAGAAGTGCTGTTCGATGAGTTTCAGGTGGGTGTCGCGGCTCTGGGCAAGGCATTGTCAGCCTTTTTCGGCGTGGCGTACGAGCCTTTCAAGGCGGAGCGTATTAAACCGGCCGATTTGTTGCGCAATTTGAAGCGGGAGTATGTCGAGAGTAGTCACTGGTTGCCGATTGAGGAAACGCAGGAAGGCGTTGTGATTCTCACAACGGACCCTGAGCGTATTCAAACCTCGCGTGTGGTCAATAATATTTTCCCCAGAAACCGTCTGGTGTACAAGGTTTGCTCGCAACGTGAGTTCAAGCAGACGCTGGATGCCTTCTACGGCAGCACAGGTGATGCGGGCGCTGCAGGCGGTTTTGCCGTGGATGAATCTTCCATGGACGATTTGTTGTCCAGTATGGGTAGCGATGAAGATGAACTAACATCGGTTACCCAGGACGATGTCAATGCGGCGGCCGATAACGAGCTGGTCAAACTGGTCAACAAGATCATCGTGGATGCCTATCGTATGGGTGCGTCCGATATTCACGTCGAGCCGCAGCCCGGCAAGGCCAAGACGCAGATACGCTTGCGTAAGGACGGCTCGCTGCTCAATTACATCGAGGTGCCGGCCACTTACCGCAATGCACTGGTGACGCGTATCAAGATCATGTGCGATCTGGATATCTCCGAGAAGCGCAAGCCGCAGGATGGCAAGATCAAATTCAAAAAATTCGGTCCGCTGGACATCGAACTCCGCGTGGCGACTATCCCTTCGCAGGGCGGTGTGGAAGATATTGTGATGCGTATTTTAGCGTCCGGCGAACCGCTGCCGCTGGAAAAAATGGGGTTCTCGGCGCGCAACAATGAACTGATCCAGAATACGGTCAGCAAACCTTACGGGCTGTTTTTCGTGTGCGGTCCGACCGGTTCCGGCAAGACCACTACGTTGCATTCGATCCTGAAGTACATCAACAAGCCGGAAACCAAGATATGGACGGCGGAAGACCCGGTGGAAATCACCCAGAAGGGCTTGCGTCAGGTACAGATCAACAAGAAGGCAGGCCTTGATTTTCCGACCATCATGCGCGCCTTTTTGCGTGCCGACCCGGACGTGATCATGGTCGGCGAAATGCGTGACAAGGAAACCGTTTCAATCGGTATCGAAGCCTCGCTGACGGGGCATCTGGTGTTTGCCACGCTGCATACCAACAGCGCACCAGAATCTATTTTGCGTCTGCTGGATATGGGTATGGACCCGTTCAACTTCTCGGATGCGCTGCTGGGGATATTGGCGCAGCGTCTGGCCAAACGGCTGTGTGGTGATTGCAAGAAGCCGCATATTGCCAGCGACGATGAAATGCAGGCAATGTTGACTGAATACAGTGGGGAACTGAAGCATACCGTCATCTGGAAGCAGGACCCGGTTGCCGCCAGTCGCGCGCTGTATGAGCAATGGATCAAGTTGTTCGCCAATGACAAGAAGCAGTTCACCATTTATACGCCGGTGGGCTGCGATAAATGTATCGGTACAGGATATCGCGGCCGGGTGGGGCTGCATGAGTTGCTGATCGGCAGCGATGCGGTGAAAAAAGCCATACAGGAGCGCGCGCGAGTTGCCGAGTTGCTGGCCATTGCGCTGGACGAAGGCATGCACACCCTGAAGCAGGACGGTATGGAGAAGGTGTTGCAAGGCATCACCGATATGCACCAGATACGCGCGGTTTGCATTAAATAGGGCGGTAGCTTGTAGCTATCAACTATCAACTATCAACTGTATTCACATGTCCGTTAACTCTAACCTGATTGCACGTCTGAAAGAGCTCAATGAAATCGGCATTGCGCTGTCGCAGCAGCACGAAATCAGCAGTTTGCTGGAACTCATTCTGGAAGCTTCAAAACGGATTACCCATGCCGATGCCGGAACGCTTTATCTGACTGATCCTGAGCACAAGCTGTTGCACTTTGAGATTGTCCGCACGGACTCATTGGGTATTGCGATGGGCGGTCTGTGTGGTGAGCCGGTAGGCTATTATCCGGTGCAGTTATACGATCTGAACGGTCAGCCCAATCATTCGATGGTGGTGAGTCATACGGCGCTCTCCGGCGAGACGGTGAATATTGCCGATGCTTATGCGGCGCAGGGTTACGATTTTTCCGGCACCAAAAACTTTGATTCCAAACACGGTTACCGTTCGAAGTCATTTCTGACCGTGCCGATGATTAATCATGAGCGTGAAGTGATCGGTGTATTGCAGCTGATTAATGCGCAAGACCGTGAATCCGGCGAGATCGTGCCTTTTTCGTCTGACGATCAGCAGCTGGTTGAATCGCTGGCATCCCAGGCGGCGATTGCGCTGAGTAACCGTCGTCTCATCAAGCAGATGGAGGAGTTGTTCGAAGCATTTATCCAGTTGATCAATACCGCGATCGATGATAAATCACCCTATACCGGCGGGCATTGCGCTCGCGTGCCTGTGCTGACCATGATGCTGGCCGAGGCGATTGCACGGACGCAGCAGGGGCCGCTCAAAGGTTTTGTAATGACAGAGGAAGATCATTACGAATTAAAAATTGCCGGACTGTTGCATGACTGCGGAAAAATCACGACGCCGGTTCATGTGGTGGACAAACCGACCAAGTTGCATACGTTATACGATCGTATCGGCTTGCTGGACACCCGTTTCGAGGTACTCAAGCGCGACGCCGAAATCGAAATGCTTCGCGCCCTCGCAGCAACTCCCTCCTCCTGCAAGGGGGAGGGAGGGGGCGGGGGTGAAATTAAAGCCTTAATCCGCGCCGAATACGAGGCGCGTATCCGTCAGCTGGATGATGACCGGGCGTTTTTGCGCCGGTGCAATTTTGGTGTTGAAAAAATGCCGGAAGCCGCGCAACAGCGTGTGCGGCAAATCGCCGCGTATCAGTGGTGCGACAGCGCGGGAAAGACGGGTGACTTTTTGACGGAAAATGAGGTCGAAAATTTGAATATCCCTTTCGGCACGCTGACTGGCGCTGAGCGAGAAATCATCAATCGT
>JAPLQK010000032.1 GCA_026399735.1 Pseudomonadota bacterium | reverse complement strand
ACATTCGAGGTAACCGCAGGCGCGGCAGGCGCTGCGTCTTCGGCCATCGCCATGCCGGGAACAGCCAGCGCGGCCAGGATCAGGGTGTTCAGTAATTTGCGGTGCGACATGGTGATTCCTTTCTTGAAGTTGAAATAAAGTTTTACGCACCAATCCATAAGCAGAATCCGTGCCACAAATTATTTATTATTAATATTCAATATGTTGGGTGATTATTGAATTTACGGCAACGAACGCTATGCACCATACGCGCTCACCCGCAAGGCAATATGCACCAATTACGAGCCTGACTGAATTTGCCGAGTTTTGCCTCGCTGTCAGAATTATCAGTCATCGTCGTCATCTTCCATCATCTGCCGGCGGGGCACGGTGGCAGGATCTGCGGTGATGCCCCGGTAAATCTCCACCCGATCTCCTGGCTTGAGCAAGCCGTCAAGTTTGGCCATTTTGCCAAAGATACCAACCTGATGGGTTTCCATGTCTATTTCCGGAAACTTCTTCAGAATGCCAGACTGTTCAATGGCAGTTAACACCGTTGAATCCTCCGGCACTTCGATGCGCAGCCACAACTGTTGTCCGGGTTCGGAATAGGCAATACCGACTTGCATAAGATTCTCCTTAACTGACAGCCGGCGCTGCGACCGGCACAGTTTCAGCAATAGACGCGCTGCGTCGATCGATAATCCGCTTTACCGCAATCAGAAAGCCCACCGCCAGAAAACCGCCGGGCGGCAAAACCATCAGCAGAAATCCCTTGTAATCAGGGATGAGCTTCATCTCCATAAAGGAGAATGCAGATCCCAGCAACAGGTGCGCATCGGCGAACAGGGTGCCCGTGCCGAGTATTTCACGCACCGCTCCTATCGTGGTCAGCGCAAAGGTAAATCCCAGCCCCATCATCAGTCCATCCATGCCGGACGGCAGGACAGGATTTTTGGCAGCAAATGCCTCTGCCCGCCCCAGTACCGCACAATTGGCGACAATCAGTGCGATGTACAGCCCCAACACCTTGTATAAATCATGCGCCCAGGCATTGATACTGACATCCACCAGCGTCACCAGCGTGGCGATAATCACGATATACACCGGGATGCGCACCTCCTCGCTGACGACATGCCGGATCGATGAAATCAGCATATTGGAGGCGACCAGCACGGCGGTGGTGGCCAACCCCATCCCGAGACCATTGGTCGCAGTACTGGTCACCGCCATGGTCGGGCACAGTCCCAGTGTCTGTGCAAAAACGATATTGTTGCCCCACAGACTGTCGCGGGTGATGCGCGCATAAAGATTGCTCATGATTTGTCTCCCTCATCGAGCAGTTTGCTGCGCTGCTTTTCAAAAAAATCCATCCCGCCCTTGACGGCTTTAACCACGCCGCGCGGGGTGATGGTGGCACCAGCGAACTGGTCAAATACGCCGCCATCCTTTTTCACGGCCCACTTTTCAGCTGGCGGATCCCCCAGACTCTTGCCATCGAATGCATAAATCCACTGACTCTTGGCAGGTTCGATCTTGTCGCCCAACCCCGGCGTTTCCTTGTGCTTGATCACACGCACACCGGTGATATGGCCGTTGCGATCGATGCCCATCATGCAATCTATCGGACCTGCATAACCGTTACCCGTGACTTTAAACACCACTGCTTCGACCCGCCCTGCATTGCGTGCCCTGTAAACGGTGACTTCGCCATTCGGACCATTCAGCACCACGGTATCCTTGAGCAAATCGTTATCATATTTTCCGGGCAACACCTGAATTAAAGATTGCTGCATATCCCGCGCCTGGGCTGCGGCAATGTCACCGGCAGTCAATTTATTTGCAAAGGCCAGTGCGGCGGTGGTCACCAGTGCCACACCGCCCAGAAGCGCTGCCTGATAATATATTTCACCGCGTAGTTTCTTGAAATTCATCTCACGACTCCTTCTTGGCAGGTTCTATGGACATGGAGACGCCCCGGCGATTACGCCCGTAGATACGCGGCCTCACATAATGATCGATGATGGGCGTGGCGGCATTCATCAGCATCACCGCGAACGCGACCCCTTCCGGATAGCCGCCCCAGGTACGGATAATCCAGGTCAGCAGGCCGCACCCCAGTCCGAAAATAAATTGCCCGGTCGCGGTATTGGGCGAAGTCACAGGATCAGTGATGATAAAGAACGCCCCCAGCATCAAACCGCCTGACAACAGGTGGTACAACGGTCCTGCATAGTGTGCCGGATTTATGCTGCTGAAAAATAGTGCGGGCACGACCACCCCCAGCAACATCGCCACAGGGGCATGCCAGGTGATAATTTTTTTGTATATCAGGAACACACCGCCTGCCAGCAGCAGCAAGGCGGCGGTCTCACCCAGACTGCCCCCCCGATGTCCCCATAGCGCATCGAGCGGCGCGTAGTAACCGGACAGTGCCTGCTGCAATTCTATCCCGCGCGTGAATTCGGTCTTGACGTGGCCCAACAGGGTGGCGCTGCTCATGCCATCCACATGAGCACCGACGAAGGTGACTGCAAGACTGTCCAGCCAGCTTGCTGCACCAGTTGACCCCAGAGGTGCAGGTGTTGCCCACGTAGTCATTTCGACCGGAAATGAAATCAGCAACATCACGCGAGCGGCCATCGCCGGATTGAACGGGTTTTGTCCCAGTCCGCCATACAGTTGTTTGGAAATAATGACTGCAAAAAAGCTGCCCAGCACCGCAATCCACCAGGGAGCCAGAGGTGGCAGGGATAAAGCCAGCAACCATGCGGTCAAAATACCGGAGCCGTCCATCAGCACCGGACGGATTGCGCGTTGTTGCAAACGCAAGATCAGCGTTTCACCGGCCAGCGCGGCCAGCAGCGACACAACCCAGACATTGATCGCCGGCCAGCCATACAGCCAGAAGCCGAACAGTGTGGCGGGCGTCAGCGCCAGCATCACCAGCAGCATCACCCGACTGACGGTAATCGGTGCGTGGGCGTGGGGGGAATGTGCAATCGGGTTCATGCGGCCTCCGTTATCGTTTGCGTAAGTTTTGCGGCGGCCTCTTTGGCCTCGCGTGCGGCTTTACGTTTTGCAGCCGCCGCCTCGCGTTCGCGTTCGATACGCTGTGTCCTTGCCATGCGTTCATCCGCCAGTTTTTTGGTGGCCTCCAGTTTCAGTTTGCCGCGTTCCTGCTCCATCAGCTCACCCTTGGCAAAGTTGAAGTAATGCACCAGCGGAATATGGGACGGGCAAACAAATGAACAACAGCCGCAAGCAATACAGTCCTTCAGACCCCGTGATACGGCCGCATTCGAATTCCCCGCGCGGATGTGTGCAGCCATCTCCAATGGCAAGAGTCCAACCGGACAGGCACGCACGCAACTGGAACAACGGATGCACGGAGCAGCCTGAGTGCTGCCGATTTCACGGGCGGTTAACGCCAGCACGCCACTGGTGCCTTTAACCACCGGCACCGCTGCCGAAAACAACTCGGAACCCATCATCGGGCCGCCTAATACCAGGCGTGCGGGTTTCTCGCTAAAACCGCCGCAATACTGAAACAAAGTCTCAACCAGCGTTCCGATCGGAACCACCAGATTGCCAGGTTCCGCCACCGCGCCGCCGCTGACCGTCACCAGTCTTGACACCAGCGGCCGGCCAAAACGCACCGCCTCGTGCACGGCATAGGCGGTTGCCACGTTATGCACCAGCACGCCGATATCTGCCGAGCGACCATCGGCCGGCACTTCGCATCCGGTCAATGCACGTATCATCTGTTTGTCCCAGCCCATCGGATACATGGCAGGAACGGCAATCACCTTCACCTCAGTACCCGAAGCTGCCGCCCGCATCGCAAGCAACGCCGCAGGTTTGTTTTCCTCGATACCGACCATCACGTCGACTGCCCCCACGGCATGGCGTATCAGGCGGACACCTTCGATAATGTCGCTCGCACGCTCGCGCATCAGGCGATCATCGCAAGTGATGTAAGGCTCACACTCACCCCCGTTGATAATGAGCGTGCGCACATTGTTTTTGCGGGAGAGACTCAGTTTTACCGCCGAAGGGAACGTCGCCCCACCCAAACCAACGATACCGGCAGCACCGACACGCGCTGCAATTTCTTCCGGCGACAGCGAAAAAGGGTCGGACGGACTGTCTGTTTCCAGCCAGCGGTCGTCTCCATCGGATGCTATCGTCACCGTAGGGGCCGCCAGCCCAGAAGAATGTGCGGCTGCGTAGTCGCCGATCGCGACAATTCGCCCGGAAGTCGAGGCATGAACCGGCGCCGAAATAAAACCCTGACTGGCAGCGATGAGTTGCCCCTTAAGCACATGATCGCCCACCTTGACCAGCGGCTGTGCGGGCGCACCAACGTGTTGCTGCAATGGAATGAACAGTCGATCCGGCATCGGCAAAACACGGATGGCACGTTCTGATGCCAGCTCCTTACGACCTTGCGGATGAACGCCGCCACGCAATTTAAAAAGTTTCATATTGATCTCACACGGGTTTAGGCCAGTACCAGCCATGCAGCGTCACTGAAACCGGCACCAGCGTGACCGACTCGGTCGGGCACACCGCCTCACACTTCCCGCATGCGGTACACGCTTCGCGGAACACGGCGTGTATCTGCTGGGCAGCCCCCATAATGGCATCGGTCGGGCACACCTTGAAGCAACGCGTACAACCGATGCACAACTCTTCACGGACTTCGGCGATCATCGGTACGGCATCCTTCACGCCGCTGACATCAGCTTCAACACCCAGACGGGCTGCCAGTGCGATCGCAACTGCGCGACCACCAGGCGGGCATAATGTCACCGGTGCGCTGCCATCAGCCAGGGCTTGAGCTGCGCCTGCGCAACCGGGAAATCCGCACTGGCCGCACTGCGAACCGGGTAATATATCCAGCAACTCACCGACCAGCGCGTTGCCCTCCACCCTGAACACGCGCGCAGCCACCCCAAGAATAAGTCCCAGTATCGCGCCCAGAATGGTCAAACTTGTCATTGCGGTAATCATCGTCGCTTATCTCCAGATCAATGCGGAACCAGGCCTGCAAAACCCATGAAGGCCAGCGCCAGCATGCCGGCCGTGATAAAAGCGATCGGGGCACCGGAAAAAACAGGCGATACACTGGCCAGTGCGATGCGCTCACGCATACCGGCGAACAGCACCAACACCAGTGTGAAACCGACCGATGAACCAAAGCCGCCAATCAGGCTGACCGCAAAGCCATTATTTTCCTGCACATTGAGCAGCGGCAACCCTAACACCGCGCAGTTGGTGGTAATCAGCGGCAAGTAAATTCCCAACACCTGGTACAGCGGCGGACTTACTTTTCGTATCACCATCTCGGTGAACTGAACCACCGCCGCGATCACCAGTATGTAGGTCAGTATGCGCAGGTACTCGATACCCAGCGGCATCAATAACCAGTGTTCCAACAGCCATGAACCGGCCGTGGTGAAAGTAATCACAAAGGTTGTGGCCAGCCCCATGCTCAGGGCCGTGTCCATTTTCTTGGAAATCCCCATAAACGGACATAGTCCCAAGAACTTCACCAGCACCACGTTATTCACCAATGCGGTGGAAAGTAACAACAACAGGTATTCGCTCATATCGATCAGTCTCCTGCCGTTCTATACGCAAACGTCATGCCAGCAATTCAGAATTCACCGGACATGCACAAAATCAAGCAATTGCCGCGATTCCGCACCAATCGAGTGCAGAAACCATTGTCATGGTCAGGTCATTTATCACACCGAATGTAGCAAATGCGACAAGCAGCCCAATGTTTGTATCGCTGTAATAAAACAACAAAACATCGGGCACAGATATTGCTTAACGTTATTCATTAAATCGTAATCGGAAGAATCATGGCCAAACCACCTCCTGAAATAAACCTGACCACTTCCAGTGAGGTTGCGGATGACGCAGTGCCTGCACACATCTTTCGGCTCGTGGTGGAGCAGGCAGCCCTGGCAATTTCAATCACGGATGAACAATCGAACATCCTGTACGCAAACCCGGCCTTTCTGCGTACCACGGGATATTCAAAAACCGAAATTCTGGGGCAGAACCAGTCTCTTCTTTCCTACCGTGTCACCCCAACGCTGGTGTACGAAACCATGTGGGCGCAGATCAAACGGCAGCGTCCGTGGAACGGTCTGCTGGTCAACAAACGTCAGGACGGCAGTCGCTATCTGGCCGATCTGACCATCTCACCCGTGGTAAATGAAGATGGCAACACCACACACTATCTTGGCATGCACCGCGATGTGACTGAAGTGCACAGACTGGAGCGGCAGGTACAAAATCAGAAATCGCTGATCGAATCCGTCGTCGATGCCGCGCAGGTCGCCATCGTATTGCTGGACGAAAATGAGCGTGTGTTGCTCGACAATCAGGAATACAAAAAACTGATCGGTGACCTTGGCAAAGAACCTGCTGTCCAGTTGCTGGATTCAATTCGCGCACAGATGGGCCATGCTTTCGAGCAGGCGCAAAACCGCCACCACAATATCGCCGCCCGCGAGGTATGTGTTGAACTGCCCAAACGCGCCGCGCGCTGGTTCTCCTGTGCAATCTCCTGGTTTGAGGAGCAGGATGTCGGCGCGGATGCTTTCTACGAACCACAGCAAAAACATTATTTGCTGCTCACCATTGCCGACATCAGTGAATTAAAACGACAGCAAGAGGCGCTGCGTATCAACAGTCTGCGAGCGCTATTGTCTGAACAGGAGCGTATCCAGGGATTGCGGGAAACCCTGGCGGGTGCGGTATATCAACTGGAAGGGCCGCTTAACACGCTGGCGGCGGTAACCTACATGCTGGAACGCCGACTCTCAACCACACCTTCATCCCCCCTCTTGACAAGGTCCGTCTGGGGTGAGATTTCCGCAACGGCACTGGAGACTGCCATACAAAAAAGCCGCGAAGCACTCGAAACATTGCGTGCGTGCATTCCCAACCATATCGCCGAGGTATCGCAACCCGTCAATCTCAACGAGATACTGTCCGACGTACTCAAACTCTCCACCGCCAGTTTGCTCGCTGCGAATATCGTGGTGGACTGGCAACCCGATGTCAATTCCGGCGAGACACCCGGACAACCCGTGCAACTCTCCAATTTATTCAAGCAGCTGATTGCCAATGCAGTGGAAGCATTCTATGAACAGCGCAGTTCACACCGCGAATTGCGCATTTTGTGCGTTACCCGCCCCGATTGCATCGAGGTGTTTATCGAAGACAGCGGGTCTGGCATCGCAGACGAGTTACGTTTCAAGGTGTTCGAGCCTTTTTTCACCACAAAAGGTGCGGAACAACAACATCTGGGACTGGGATTAGCCATGGCACAGGACGTAGTGACACGTCATGGTGGCACCATCGATATCGACCCGGACTACCGCAATGGGTGCCGGGTACGGGTGCAATTGCCACGCATCGCAGGAGGTAAGCATGTCAGTTGAAATGGAAGAATCCAACGCGCAGCGTGAAGGCTGGGCCGAGTTGGAGCTTGAGATGCTGCGTACCGAGCTTGAAACGCTTTATCACGCAAGCCGGGTACTGTCTCGCTCGCTCAACTTGAGAGAAACACTGGATGGCATGTTGCACGCGTTGCATGAAGGTGTCGGCCTTGAGCGCGGCATGGTCAGCCTGATGGATGCAAAAACCGGCGAGTTACAAGTTTCGCTGGTGTATGGCATATCCGACAAAATCACTGAAGAAGTCAGTTATCTTTCCGGCGAGGGCATCGTCGGCACCATCCTGAAAACCGGCAACATTATCGTCGTTAAACGCATCATTGATGAGCCCCGCTTTCTTAGTCGGCTGGGCATTTACAACCCGATGGGCGCGTTCGTCGGTGTACCGATCAAGATCGGCAAAAAAGTCGTCGGTGTACTGGCAGCCCAACCCGCACCGGGTGCTGAAATCATGCTGGACGAATACGGACGGTTTCTGGAAATGGTCGCGAACCTGATCGGCCAAAGCGTGCGTCTGTCGCAGGATGTGGCACAGGAAAAAAGTGTGCTGACCGAAGAGCGCGATGTACTGCGCCGCACTGTGCGCGGGCAATACGGCTTTGACAATATCATCGGCCATAACCCGGCGATGCGCCGTATTTTTGAACAGGTCCGACTGGTGGCAAAGTGGAACACCACCGTGTTGATACGCGGCGAAACCGGTACCGGCAAAGAACTGATCGCCAACGCCATTCATTACAATTCGCCGCGCGCACGCGGCAGTTACGTCAAACTCAACTGCGCCGCCCTGCCGGAAAGCCTGCTGGAATCAGAACTTTTCGGTCACGAAAAGGGCTCGTTCACAGGCGCCGTTGCACAACGCAAGGGGCGCTTCGAACAAGCAGAAGGCGGCACGGTATTTCTCGATGAAATCGGCGAAATATCTGCCCCCTTTCAGGCCAAGTTGCTGCGCGTGTTGCAGGAAGGCGAACTGGAACGTGTCGGCGGCACTAACACGATAAAAGTTGACGTGCGCGTGGTCGCAGCGACCCACCGCGACCTGGAAGCAGAAGTGGAAGCAGGACGCTTCCGCGAGGATTTGTATTACCGGCTTAACGTCATGCCCTTGTTCCTGCCGCCGTTACGCGAACGCATGGAGGATATCCCGGATATTGCCCGTTTCCTGGTCGATAAAATCGCCACCAAACAAGGACGCTTGCTCAGCCTGAGCGACACGGCATTGCGTATCCTGATGCATCATCACTGGCCGGGAAATGTGCGTGAACTGGAAAACTGTCTGGAACGCGCGGCCGTGATGACGGAAGGCAACGAAATCGACCGCGACGCTATTTTGCTTACCGGTATCGACGAAAAAGTCTCACTGGGTCGAAGCTCAAACCAGAACGTGAATTTCGACGATCCTGACCTTGACGAACGCGAAAAAGTGATCGCCGCACTGGAACAGGCAGGATGGGTACAAGCCAAGGCCGCGCGCCTGCTGGATATGACGCCGCGCCAGATCGCCTATCGCATCCAGACCTTGAATATCAAGGTCAGACAGATTTAAGGAGTGAGGTAATTACTCATTAATGTTACGCGTAGACTATAAATCATGGCGGATGTGTCGCGTGAATATTAATCTTTGCACTCAGCCAGAGTCCCCTGTGCGCCGCCGAAGGTTGGCTGCAAACAACGGTGTCGTTAGGCGAGCACGGTTCGAGCTCCGCAATTGGGCGTATTGTTTACGCCCAACTAGGGCGAGTTGCGCAGCCCCGTTGTTTGCAGACAACCAAGGGCACGCCGCAGGCGCGGCAAACCGGGGTCGCCTTTTCTTTTGCTTACTTTCTTTTGGCGACGCAAAAGAAAGTAAGCAGCAGCCGGGCTGCCCCCGGCGAAGTTAGTTTGTCGCATGATTGATGTCACTGTGTAACATCCATTAACTCTCAGGCATGGAATTTGCTTAATTGTTGTTCAAGGATGAAAAAACGACAATTCATCCGACAGGGATGATTCCCCATTTATATAAAATTATACGAGAACAACATGGCAATCAAAGACATCAAAGCATTTTCAGACAAAGCCCGTGCAGAACCGGAACTGAAAGAAAAACTCATCTCCTGCCAGAAGGTGCGCGAATTACTGACGCTGGCACGTGAAAACGGATTCCAGTTTGCAGAGGATGAAATGTATCCGCCCAATGAAGCGCAATTCACAGCCGAGCAGTTATCCGAAAAACTCGTCAAGGCACTGCTGCGCGCCTGAGTTATCAGCGATACAAAGGTTCAAAGCGGGACGGCGCAAAACGTGCCGTTTTCTGTTTTACGCTGAGGCTATCGCAATACTTAAAAATTTAATTTATCACTAATAATCATATTATTACAACAGCATTGTAAACTTGTTTCTATACAGCATACTTTCCCCCATTTCCGGCAAAAAAACATGAGGCAACCACCACTGCTGCAACGCCTGAGAGCAAAAAAACGCAGCCAGTCGCTCCTGATCGGGGTCACCTGGTACAACGAAGAAGCCTGGGCTCAGATGAAAGCCGCGGCAACTGACCCAGAACGTTTCGAGGAGTCATTTGTAAAATGGAAAGCCATGGCAGTCTCAGCTCGCCGTGAGTTTCAGCGTTCTGGCGTTCGCGCAGTTGAATGCCAGATTGCTCCTGAAGAATTTTTTTCGTGGTGCACGCTGAATAACCAGGAAAACAACGCTGCATCAAGGGCCGAGTTCGTATCGGAGAAGTTAAGTTCCGCCCATGACACTCAAGCCTGAGCGGTATTCCAGATTGATTGAAATATCTGGCTTCACCCTGCCCTGTCCCACGCCAAACCGCCACAACAAATGGTTTTGTTGTCTTCGCTACAAGTCGCTCAGAATGTCATGTACTGTTTCCAACACCCGTCCAGAAATATAATAAAATATTCAAATAAAACAATATGTTATAAAACACTTAAGATCAGGCACGCAGCTTGCTTTTAGTTAAGCAAGCTAAGCCAGCTATCTTGGGAGGATTTAACGTGGAATTACCTGTTCTTAACAATGTGGCACCCGAGGCCGGCGGCTGTTCGGCAGGTTCCTGCGGTTCAACGGACGACCAGATGGGGCATCTGCCGGAGCATATCCGCGAAAAGGTGTTCAACCATCCCTGCTATTCCGAAGAAGCGCATCACTACTTCGCACGCATGCATGTGGCGGTAGCACCGGCCTGCAACATCCAGTGCCACTACTGCAACCGCAAATACGACTGCGCCAATGAGTCGCGCCCCGGCGTGGTGTCCGAGTTACATCATCCGGTTCAGGCGGTCAAAAAGGTGCTGGCGGTTGCCGCGACCATTCCGCAAATGACGGTGCTGGGTATTGCCGGACCTGGCGATCCGCTGGCTAACCCTGAGCGTACCTTCGAGACGTTCCGCATGCTGTCCGAACAGGCACCGGATATCAAACTGTGCGTCTCAACCAACGGACTGTCGCTGCCTGATCATGTAGACGAGATGGCGAAATACAACATCGATCACGTCACCATCACCATCAACTGTGTTGATCCCGATGTGGGCGCGCTGATCTATCCGTGGATTTTCTGGAAGAACAAGCGCATCAAGGGGCGCGAAGCAGCCGCCATCCTGATCGAGCAGCAACAGAAAGGCCTGGAAATGCTGGTCGCACGCGGCATTCTGGTCAAGGTAAATTCGGTGATGATACCCGGCGTTAACGACAAGCATCTGGCGGAAGTCTCACGCATCGTCAAGGCGAAAGGCGCCTTCCTGCACAACGTGATGCCGCTGATTTCGGAGGCTGAACACGGCACGTTCTACGGCATGACCGGCCAGCGCGGACCGACTAACGAGGAATTGCAAACGCTGCAAGACGAATGTTCCGGCGACATGAACATGATGCGCCACTGTCGACAATGTCGCGCCGATGCGGTGGGTTTGCTGGGCGAAGATCGCGGCGACGAGTTCACCATGGACAAGATTGAAAAAATGGACATCAATTATCCGGAAGCGATGAAGATGCGCGCCGAAGTCCACGCTGCCATCAATGAAGAGCTGGAGAGCAAACGCGTTGCAAAAAATGCAAAGGTGCAACTGGTCAGTATCGATGGACTCAAGCTGAATAAGCCTGAAACACGCCCTGTTCTGATGGCAATTGCCACTAAAGGCGGCGGTGTGATCAATGAGCACTTCGGTCATGCCAGCGAATTCCTGATCTACGAGGCATCGCCCTCCGGCGTGCGTTTCATCGGTCATCGCAAAACAGTGGCTTATTGCGAAGGGGGAGACACCTGCGGCGATGGCGAGACTGCATTGGACAAGAGCATTAAGGCACTGACCGGTTGTGAAGTGGTGCTGTGCAGCAAAATCGGTTTTGAACCCTGGGGGCCGCTGGAATCCGCCGGCATCCAGCCCAATGGCGAGCATGCAATGGAGCCGATTGAGGACGCAATTTTGGCAATGTATGAAGAGATGCGCGTGGCTGGAAAACTGGTTCATAAATCATCCGAGCAACAGAAGGTGGCCTAAAGGAGATGCATCATGGCATTTGAAATCATCGAATCCTGCGTCAATTGCTGGGCATGTGAACCATTGTGCCCGAACAAGGCGATTTACGAGGCCAGGCCGCATTTTATGATCGACCCAGACAAATGCAACGAATGCGCGGGCGATTTCGAGGAATCCCAATGCGTCAGTATTTGCCCGATCGAAGGCGCAATTCTGAATGAACTGGGAGAGGCGTTAAATCCGCCCGGCTCACTCACGGGCATTTTGCCTGCAAAGTTTGCCGAGTTGGTCGCACGGCAACAGGCGGCGTAACCATGGCTACCGTGCTGTTTTTTGAAAAACCGGGCTGCGGCAACAACACCAGACAAAAGGTGTGGCTGGCCGCATCCGGGCATACGGTATTGGCGAAAAACCTGCTCAAGGAGAGATGGCGAAAAGACGAACTGCGCCCGTTTTTCGGTGATCTGCCCGTGGTGCAGTGGTTCAATCCCAGTGCGCCTCGTATCAAGTCTGGCGAGGTTAATCCGGCCTCACTCGATGCCGACACTGCACTTTCCATGATGATAAAAGAACCGCTGCTGATCCGCCGCCCGTTAATGAAGGCAGGCGACATGTATCGCGCCGGGTTTGATGCCGATGCGGTGCACGCCTGGATCGGCCTGAATGATGCAAAACCAAAAGGCAACCTGGAAGTGTGTCCAAACGGGCAAGCCGCGCAGCCGTGCCCGTCACCCGGAGCGGCCAAATAATGAGCGAAATCGGTGCCATCGAAATCGCGCCCGGCACCCATTGGGTGGGTGCGCTCGATCCCGGTTTGCGCGAGTTCGACATCATCTTAAGGACGGCCAACGGCACGACTTACAATTCCTACTGCGTGCGCGGCAGCGCAGGTGTAGCGGTCATCGACACGGTCAAGGCATCACATGCCGACGAGTTTTTCGCACGCCTTGAGCAAGTCGCCCGCTACGACGAAATTACCACCATTGTACTCAACCATCTGGAGCCGGATCACACCGGCGCATTGCCTGAACTGATGCGCCGTGCACCTGAGGCCCGGCTGTATATTTCCGGTAAGGCACAGCTGATGTTGAAAGCATTGGTCAAACACGATGATTTGACCTACACCATCGTCAACACCGGCGATTTTGTCGAGCTGGGCGACCGTACCCTGCATTTTCTGAATACGCCGTTTCTGCATTGGCCGGATACGCAGTGCACCTGGCTGGAACAACAAGGCATCCTGTTCAGCGGCGATGTGTTTGGCTGTCACTTTTGCGACTCGCGTCTGTTCAACGGACAGGTGGGTGATTTCAGGTTTTCATTCGAATATTACTACGCACATATCATGCGCCCGTTCCGCGAACATGTGCTGGATGCACTGGAACTGATCGATCCTTTGCCGCTCAAGCTCATCGCTCCGGCACATGGCCCCGTGCTGCGCGATGCGCCAAAAAGTTATGTGCAACGCTACCGGCAACTGGCCGCACCCTTGCTGCACGTTGGCGCTGATTTTAAATCCTTGCTGGTGTTTTATATCTCCTCTTACGGTAACACCCAGCGCATGGCAGAGGCCGTGCGCGATGGCGCGGAAACCATAGACGGGGTGCGTGTCTCGCTGTATGACTTGCAAGCGGGTGGCGATTTACCTTTTGTCGATCTGATTGAAGAAGCGGATGGACTGGCTTTCGGCTCGCCCACCATCAACGGCGATGCCGTCAAACCGGTCTGGGATTTGTTGTCCTCGCTTGCCGTGATCAAGGTACGTGACAAGCTGGGTGCCGCCTTCGGCTCCTACGGCTGGAGCGGCGAAGCGGTCAATATGATCGAAGATCGTCTGCGCGGACTGAAGTTGCGCGTGCCGGTCAAAGGCGTGCGCGCCAGACTGATACCAACCGAAAGTGAACTGGCAGGTTGCTGTGAACTGGGGCGCCAACTGGCACAGCACCTGACCGGCAGCAATGAACCCAAAATAATTTCCATGTCCGAATTACTTACCCGGGAGTCACCACATGCCTAAAGCGAACGTCACCTTTGAAAATATCGGCATCACCGTCACCGTTCCCGCCGGAACACGGCTGATTGAAATATCGGAAAAGGTAGGCGCCGGCATCACCTACGGCTGCCGCGAAGGCGAGTGCGGCACCTGCATGATGCGCATCGTCTCGGGCATGGAAAATATGAGCGAGCGCTCGGTGCTGGAAGACAAGGTGTTGCAGGAAAACATGGCGGGCCGCAACAACCGTCTGGCCTGTCAGGCACAGGTGCTGGGCGGCGACATCGTTGTTCGTCCGGGCTGATTCACAACAATTAATCCCAACTATTTTTTCAACCCTAAGGAGCAAGCAATGCCTAACATCACATTTTCCAGCCCGTTGCACAAAGACAAGACGGTGTATGCCGTCGCCGGCAGCCTGACCAATACCGTACTGACACTAGCCAAGGATAACCACATCCCCATTGATTTTGGCTGCGGGAACGGCGAATGCTCAACTTGTCTGGTGAAGGTCACTAACCTCTCCGCCAAGGGACCGATGGGCGGACCCCTGACCGACCGCGAAATCGTCATACTCAAGCAGGAAGGCAAGATCACGCAGGCTGAGATTGACGCGATGAAAGTGGATGACATCGTGCACACTGCCTGGCGACTGGCTTGCCAAATGGTGCTGCGCGACGAAGATCTCTTGATCGAATATCCGAGCAAATAGGAGTTCATCATGCAACCCGATGTCATGCACACTCAACAATTTCCCTCACACGGCTTGTATATCGAGTTGATGGCGCACGCGTCGGGATTGCCTGGCGACGAACTGTTCGCACAGATGATCACCGCGCAGATGATCCACATCGGCGCACTGCCGCCCGGGCTCGGGCTGAGCAACATGGAATTTTCCGCATTGCTGGCAAGGCATTATCCGGGCGTGAAGCTGGCTGTGAATTTTAAAGCCGTCATTGCCGATCCGCGCGCCCTTGAACGCGACGATGTGCTCGCATTGCTGCTTGAATATCGCGCAGGCAAAGACCGCTCAGAGCAATGGATGGCCGAGATCGTCACCACGGCCTGCATGGATCACGATCATCTCTGGCAAGACCTGGGACTTTGGTCGCGTGAATATCTCAGTCGGTTGATGACAGAGAATTTTCCAAAACTTGCGGCGAAGAATACCCACGACATGAAGTGGAAAAAATTCCTTTATAAACAATTATGTGAGCGCGAAGGCATCAACGCTTGCCGCGCACCTTCCTGCGAGTATTGCGTGGATTATTTGAAGTGTTTCGGGCCGGAAGACTAAACATCGACCTAAAAACCTTTTTTCATCCACGAAAAGCACGAAAGTCACGAAACAAATCAATAAATTACATAAAGTTAGCGAGTCACCTATCGGGTGACAGCATCAACAACGGTATACATTTGAATCTGTTCGTGTTTTTTCGTGTTGTTCGTGGACAACAGCTTTTTCTAGGATCAAATGAACACAAGCGATCGCGCTGTCGCCGCCTACCTGGGCCTGGCCATTGGTGACGCACTGGGGTCTACGGTGGAATTTATGACCCCGCGCGAAATTGCGTTGCAATACGGCATCCACGACACACTGCGCGGCGGCGGCTGGCTGCATCTCAAACCCGGACAGGTCACCGACGACACCGCCATGTCGCTGGCGCTGGGCAAATCGATCTTAGCAGAAGGCCGTGTCGATGCACTGGCCTCGGCACACGCCTTCGATGCCTGGATGCGCAGCAAACCTGTGGATATTGGCAACACGGTGCGGCGCAATCTGATTCAATTTCGCAAGACGGGGCACCCAGAGGCGCCCTATTCAGTTCACGATGCCGGAAACGGAGCCGCGATGCGCGTACTACCCGTGGCGCTCGCCACGCTCAGTCATTCTGAGAACGCCGTGCGCACTGCCTGCCGCGCACAGGCCCACGTCACACATAACTGCACACTGTCCGATGCTGCCTGCGAAACCCTGGTATTTATGGTGCAGGATGCCTTGCACGGTAGAGACAAAAACCACTTGCTGCAGCAACATGCGCATCAACTCGTAGCCCGGCATCCCGAATTCAGATTTCGCTCAATCAAGTCCGTCAGTAATCCCAGCGGCTACATAGCGGACACCGTACAGGCGGTATTTCAATCCTTTTTCGATACCAACGATTTTGCAAGCTGCCTGATCGATGTGGTCAATCGCGGCGGAGATGCCGACACCACCGGCGCCATTGCCGGCATGCTCGCCGGGGCATTGTACGGTCTGGATGCCATTCCCGATTTGTGGCTAAAAACCTTGGATCCGGATATTGCACTTCAATGTAAACAACAGGCGATGAAGCTCATTCTGGTCGATTAGTCAGCGGTCCGCTGCGCTAAAAGTTTATTTGACCAAAAACCGCCAATACCTGCATTTTTCCATGCAATAATGCAACTTCACGGTCAGCTTCGTGCCATTACCTGCCGTTCGCAACCTCTGTCTATTTTCGAAATTACACACCATACACAACACTCTGAACAGGCTCATATTTGGGAAAAGTTTATATATTGCTTTCATTGCAATGTATTGCCCTGATACAATGCAAACATGAAAGCCCATTGCATATTCAGCAAAAAGAGACCGCACGCTGATGGAATGATCGAGATGGTCATCTGGCAGTTGCCGTCTGCTGATGCCGAGCGACCTCACGGATTGAAATATCGTCTTGTCTATATCGTGGCAGGGAAACGCCGGGTAGGTTACGACAATGAAAAAGGTAAAGGCGATCATAAACATATCGACGACAGCGAAATTGAATATTTATTTGTCAGCGTAGATCAATTGATTGCAGACTTTTTGACTGAGGTAAGGAGCTTGTCATGAATAAAAAAACACTCAATATTGAAGTTTCCTCTTTAGAAGATGACTTGGCTCAATTTGCCAAAGTGTGGCGTGATGCAGAAGCGGGAAAAAGTGTTAAGGCGTATGCAGGTATTGGTTTCGAGAATGCCATTGCACTTTTGTCCACTCTTACACCAAAACGATGGCTATTAATTGAGGCATTAAAATCAAGCGGTGCGCAGAGCATCTACGCGCTGGCAAAACATCTTGCTCGAAATTACAGCAACGTACATACGGACGTAACTAGGCTGTTGGAATTAGGTATTGTTGAAAAAGATGAAACTGGCAAAGTATTTGTGCCTTGGGACAAAGTTGATGTGCAGTTCCCTTTGCAAAAATTAGCAGCCTAAATCAGTTCGCTAATAACTACAATTCGGCAGGAAATCAGAGAATGACCTTGCCCCTGCATTTCGTATTTCTTAACACGTCCATTATGCGGCATCCTTCAACTATGCCACAAACCAGTTTTGCTCGAACTGCATCGGGCTGATGTAGCCCAGCGTTGAGTGACGCCTTCGGTGGTTGCAATAGATCAGCCAGTCAATTACCTCGTCTCAATAAAATGTAATATATTGATTTATTTGGTTAATTTTTTATTTTAAACAAGAAGCGTTAGCCCGCCTGCAATTGCTTGATCCACATTTTCTGATAAACGCGGCGGCGTTTCTGTTCCAGCAGTTTTCTGATGTGCGGGCTCGCCTGCCCCTGGGGTAACACGCCGGCTTCGGTGATTGCATCGCAACGCAGGATGTGAAAACCGAGCGGCGACTCCAGTACGCCACTCACTTTACTTGCCTCCAGTTCGAACAAGGCCTTGTCCAGTTCCGGAAAAAGTTTGCCGCGCGGCAGATCGCCCAGCTTGCCACCCTCTAATGCGGTGGGACATTCGGAGTGTTTGAGCGCCTGCTCCTCGAAGCGTTGCGCATCTTTTGCCAATCGTGCGGCAATGGCGTTGATGCGCTGCTGCGCCATGCTGCGCGTGTTATCGGCGATCGTCTCGTTGACGGTGATGAGGATGTGGCGAACCCGTCGTGTTTCGGGACGGCGAAACTGATCCGGATGATAGAGATAATACAGTTCAACATCCACATCGCTGACCTTTTCGGCGCGCGTGCCTACCTTCTCCAGAATCGCTTCGACTTTCAGTTCACGTTCCATCGCTGCCGCAAAACTGGCTTCGTCCAGTCCGTTACGCGCAAGATCTTCGATAAATTCGTCATCCCCGGCATAACGGCCACGGATTTCTGCCATAGCCGCATCAAGAGTTGCCTCAGGCACCACGACATCACGTGCCTCAGTTGCCACCAGCACGCGAGCTTCCAGTTCACGCTGATGCTGCGCCAGACTTTGCACATGCGCCAATTCAGCTGACTGCAAAACGGAGGGCGCTTTGCCATAAAGCTTATGCGCCGCCTTGAGTGCCAGATAGGCGACGCCAACCTCATTTATCTCAGGCATTGCTCATCTCCTCATCTAGATAAACTCGCACCGTTTCCAGAGAATTTTCGGGCACTTGCAGAACCTGGTCATGAAAAATAACGTGGTACAAAACACCATCGTTTTCATCGCGAAATACTTTCAATATCTCGCCTTCCATTCCCGGTGTCACCCGCACCTCGCCGCGTACTGTCAGCGTAATGCGACTCTTCACCTTTTCCCGGCTCTCAAACTTGCTGGGTATCCAGAGCTCATCGATGCCGATCAATTCTTCTTCCCGGCAACCAACGATCCTGTTCAACGCCAGAAAATTCACGGTGTAGATCAGTTGATCCTGCAAAAAAGTGCCGACATTCATCACGAAGCCGGTACTGCCGCGCCGCACCAGCGGTTCTCCGATGCTCATGCCCGGATACGTGCCGTCATTGCGCACGTTGCGGATGATGCGAACTTCGTCGCCGAATTCAAATTCAGGCAGCATGGGTTTTATTCAGCGTAATTGAAGTCAAAGGCACGAAGTGCGTCTTCGGCTCGTGCATGTGAAACACCTTGAACACTTTTTCGGTCAGCGCATCGGATTCTACGAAATCCTGATATGCCTGCTGCAACAGCGTGGCATACACCACGCGACGTGCGGATTCGATCTCGGACAACTCGCCCGCACGGGCGAGATAATCGTGAAAACGTTGCAATATATGCAGGCGATTCACCTGTACCACGGACGGTTCAAAGGAAATTCCGAAATATTCCAGGAACTCTTCTGCAGCGCAGAGTTCCTCCATTGCCTCAGCTAACGTTAATTCGTCCATCATGCACTCCTCTCAAAAGATTCATTCCTGACTTTGCGTGCCACTTCCGTGCCGCATAAATCATCTGCCTCACAGGTATGGCACTGACTGTCCACCACCTCACCTTGCTTGCGTAACTTGCCTTCCAGCACTTCAATGCGTTCCATCAGACAGGCGATCGCACGTCCCACCGGATCAGGAATCAAATGATGCGCGCGGCAGGCACATCGCTCACCACCACCGAATTAGCGCCGACCCGCACATGGTTGCCCAGCGTGATTGCGCCGAGTATCTTTGCCCCAGCGCCGACCACCACGCCATCGCCCAGCGTCGGGTGACGCTTGCCCTTGTTCCATGTGGTGCCACCCAGCGTCACCCCGTGGTACAGCGTCACATCATCGCCAATCTCCGATGTTTCCCCGATCACCACACACGCACCGTGATCGATGAAAAAACGCCGCCCGATATTCGCACCCGGATGAATATCGACGTTGGTGACTAACCGCGCCACGAAGGATACGACGCGCGCCAGGTAGCGTAAGCCAAACACCCACAGACGATGGGCAATGCGGTGCAGCAACAGCGCATGCACGCCGGGATAGGTCGTCAACACTTCGAAACGCGAGCGCGCCGCAGGATCTCGATGAAACACACATTCCACGTCTTCGCGCAGCAGGGTGAAAAGCGACGGAGCGACGGTTTGACTCATCACATGCGGCAAAGTGTCTTCCATTTCGCGCTCCTTAGTGCATCATTCCAGGCAGAATTCGCCCGATAAAACGTTGATAAATAAACAATAATTCCTGATCAGCGGGCGAACGTTTGGCACGTTCGGCAAAGCTGCGAATATCAGGTAGCAACGCACGCGCTTCGACCGGACTCAAATTAAGACCCATACTGGCGTAAGCGGCGATGATGCCGTGTGCACCGGAATGCTTGCCGACCACCAGCTTGTGACGGCGCCCGACTTCACCCGGATCAAAACCCTGATAATTGTCCGGATCTTTGAGTAAGCCATCGACATGAATACCGGCCTCATGCGTGAACACCCCTTCGCCCACCACGCTCTTCTGCCAGGGCACTGGCCTGCCGGATGCGGCAGCGACACAGGCGGACAGCGATGGAAAATGGGTCAGATCGATGCCGGTTTCCATGCCGTAGAGCTTTTTGAGTCCGAGTGCGACTTCCTCCAGCGGCGCATTGCCGGCACGCTCGCCCAGGCCGTTGACCGTGGTATTAAGATGCGTCGCCCCCGCCAGGGCAGCCGCCAAACTGTTGGCCGTCGCCAACCCCAGATCGTCGTGCGCATGCATCTCGATTTCAAGATCACTCGCTGCGCGCAAGGCGGCGATCGCCTTGTGCACACCAAATGGCTCCATTACGCCCAAGGTATCGGCAAAACGAATTCGGCGTGCGCCGGCAGCTTGCGCAGCTTCAGCTACTTGCAACAAAAACTGGGGATCAGCACGCGAGGCATCTTCACAACCGACGATGACATCCAGCCCCATATCGTAAGCGTATGGCACCAACTCATAGATGCTTTCTATCACCCAGGCACGATCGCGATTCAATTTTCTGGACAAATGAATATCGGACACCGGAATCGATATATCCACCATCTGCACATCAAGTTGTTTGCAGGCTTCAAGATCATTGAAGCTCATCCGGCTCCACACGATAAGCCGCGCATTCAAGTTCAGTGCTGCAACTGCCTGAATACTTTCGCGTTCTTCCTCCCCCATCGCCGGAATACCGATCTCCAGCTCCGGCACACCGAGTGCATCGAGCCGCCTTGCGATGTCCAATTTTTCGTACCTGGTGAACGCCACGCCCGCCGACTGCTCACCATCCCTTAAGGTGGTGTCGTCAATGACGATGCTGCGATTTTGATGATGGGCGGACATGATCGTTCAGGCGTACACAGGAGCGAAGGCTTTTTCAGGCTCAGCCGCCGGTCCGTCACCATCCCAGTAAGGCGAGAGTTTGCGCAACTGGGCAATGATTTCCGGCACGACCTCAATCACGCGATTCACCTCAAATTCAGTGCTGTAGCGCGACAACGAGAAACGCACTGTGCCGTGTGCTGCGGTATACGGAATACTCATCGCGCGCATCACATGGGAAGGCTCAAGCGAGCCGGAGGTGCAGGCCGAACCGCTGGAAGCGGCGATACCGAATTTGTTCAGCAGCAACAAAATCGCTTCTCCCTCAATAAACTCAAATGCGATATTGCTGGTATTGGGCAGCCGGTTAGTCGGATCTCCTGTGACAAACGAGCGTGGCACTTTTGCCAGAATTCCGGCTTCCAGCTTGTCGCGCAGGCGTGCAACGATGGTATTTTCATAGTCCATCGCAGCCAGTGCCATTTCGGCCGCCTTGCCAAAACCGACGATGGAGGTAGAGTTTTCGGTACCGGCACGACGCCCCCGCTCCTGATGACCGCCGCGCAACATCGGGCGAAACCTTGTGCCGCGCTTCAAATACAGCGCACCGATGCCCTTGGGCGCATGCAGCTTGTGACCCGATACCGACAGCATATCGATTTTGGTATCTTTCAGATTCAACGGCACCTTGCCAACCGCTTGCACTGCATCGGTATGGAACATCGCCCCGGCGGCATTCGCCATTTCGGCCATTTCGACCACCGGAAAGAAGGTGCCCGTTTCGTTATTCGCCCACATCACCGAAACGACGGCGACCTGATCGCTCAGCAGTTTTTTGTATTCGTCCAGATCCAGCCGTCCACGGCCATCCACGGACAGCAGATGCACCTTGTAACCTTCCTTTTCAAGATAAGTACAGAGGGTCAAAATGGCCGGATGCTCCACCGTGGTAGTGATGATTTCGCGGCGTTCAGGTTGTGCACGCAAGGCGGACAGAATCGCTGTGGAATCCGACTCGGTGCCGCAAGAGGTAAAGATGATCTCAGAATCGTGTTCAGCGCCCAGCAATTCCTGCACCTGCATGCGCGCCTTTTTGATCGCAAGGCCTACCTTGTTACCGAAGCTGTGCATCGAAGAGGGATTGCCGAACTGCTCGGTAAAATACGGCAGCATGACTTCCACTACGGCGGGATCAACCCTGGTGGTCGCATTATTGTCAAAATAGATACCGTTCATGATCAACCTTTCATTGCGCGGCTAAGTGAGCCGACTTTAGTGGGCACGATCTTGATGAATTCTTTCAATTCTTCCATCAGTTTCTGCTGTATACCTTGCAAGGTCAGCGCTTCCATCTGACATCCGGCACACGCGCCGGTCATGTTCACATAAATGGTCTTGCCATCCACGTCCACCAGTTCGATGTCGCCGCCATCGCGTTTCAACTGCGGACGGACCGATTCGAGCACCGCCTCAATCCGGCGGATGCGTTGCAGATTGGTCAGGCCAATTGGGGATGCATCCTCCTTGGGCACACTGCCCGGTTTGTATGTTTCGCCGCGCTCCGTAACCACTTTAGCCAGAATGTCTTCGATACCTTCGTGACAGGACGAACAGCCGCCGCCCGCCTTGGTGTAATTGGTCACATCCTGCACCGAGCACAGATTATTGGCGCGTATCGTGTCTTCGATCATCACCGCGTCGATCGCAAAACACTTACATATCAGCGCACCTTCCTCATGATCGTCGCTCCACACTTCGCCGCGATAATTGGCCACCGCAGCCTGCAATGCCTCACGCCCCATCACCGAGCAATGCATTTTTTCAGGTGGCAGTCCGTCCAGATAATCGGCGATGTCCTGATTGCTGACCTGCAATGCCTGCGCCAGCGTCTTGCCTTTGATCATCTCGGTCAGCGCGGAAGAGGATGCAATCGCCGAACCGCAACCGAAAGTCTGAAATTGCGCATCCAGAATGATGTCCGATTCAGGTTCCACCTTGAGCATCAGACGCAGTGCATCACCGCAGCTGATCGAACCGACATCGCCTACGCCATTGGCGTCTTTCAACACCCCGGCATTGCGCGGTTGAAAAAAGTGATCCTTGACTTTGTCCGAGTAATCCCACATGACGTGCTCCTAAGAAATAATATTGCGTAGCGTCCGACTGTACCCCTCGCCTTCCGGGAGAGGGGGGACGGGGGTGAGGGAAACGATCATGGCGAAACTCTTCATGCTTGAGTCAATTTGAGCCATGATCGTTATGCCGAGAAAGATGAACCGCACGCGCAGCTGGCACTGGCATTCGGGTTTTCAAATTTAAAGCCGCTGCCGCTCAGACTGTCCACGAAATCCACCGTGACGCCTTCAAGCAGGGGCGCTGACAGCGGATCGACCAGCAGCGTCACCGCACCGTGTTCCACCACCACATCGTCTTCGCTTTTGTTTTCTTCCAGCGTCATGCCGTACTGAAAACCGGAGCAGCCGCCGCCGGAAATGGCGATGCGCAGTCCTGCAATCGGCGTGGCGGAACCTTTGATAAATTTTTCCATCGCAGAAATTGCATTGGGTGTCAGATTAAGCATGGCGCGTCTCCTATCAGGGAATATTTGGGTTGTGCCTGATTGAATGCAAACAGCGTGCCAGATGAATGCTATTTATATAACATATTGATTAATTTGATATTTATATTTTTTAGCCGCTCAACTCGCATGTCTGAAACAGTACGCTTGAGGGAGGTTGTCGGGTTTATGACAAAAATTTTGAAGGGGTAGGGTCGAAGGAACCGAGGTCAGTCAACAGCCAGTCTGTAACCCACGCCGACTTCCGTCAGCAGGAAACGCGGGCGAGCCGGATCTTGCTCCAGTTTGTGGCGCAAGGTGCCCATGTAGATGCGCAAATAGTGGGCGCGTTCCACGTAGTTAGGCCCCCAGACTTCGCGGAGCAACAGGCGGTGTGTCAGCACCTTGCCTGCGTGCTTGACCAGCACGGTCAGCAAGCGGTATTCAATCGGCGTGAGATGAACTTCCGCACCGTTGACCGTGATCTTGCGGTGAATCATGTCCACTTTCAATCCGTCCACTGAGAAAATGCCCTCTTCTTCTCCATTTGCATTGGGTATCACATGACGTAAGGCCACGCGTATCCGTGCCAGCAATTCGCCTACGCCGAAAGGTTTGACCAGATAATCATCGGCACCCGCATCCAGTGCGGAAATTTTGTCGCCCTCCTGTGAGCGTGCCGACAGGATAACGACGGGAACGGAACACCACGCACGCAATTCCCTGACCACTTCGATGCCATCCATATCTGGCAGGCCGAGATCGAGAATAATCAGATCAGGCTTGCGTGTCGCAGCTTCAATCAGCCCCTGACGACCAGTTTCCGCTTCAAATACCTGATAGCCTTCCGATGCCAGCGAAGTCCGCAAAAAGCGACGTATCTGCGCTTCGTCTTCGATGATGATAATGGCAGCGCTCATGATTGAATAGCTTCCTCATGTTCGATTAAAGGCGGGTCGGTCAGTGGCAACGCGAAGTGAAAGGCAGCGCCAGGCTGATTATCCGCCCATATCCTGCCTCCGTGTGCCTCCACGATAGAACGGCAAATCGCCAGTCCCAGACCCGCCCCGCCCTGATTACCCTCGCGGGCAATGCGATGGAACTTTTCGAAGATGCGTTTTTCTTCGCCCGCCGGAATACCACGTCCCTGATCGGAAACTGTCACCACCAATTCGTTTGCTGCGGTTGCGGCAGAAATTTCGATAGCTGTTCCGGCTGGCGTATATTTCACCGCGTTTTCCAGCAGGTTCACAAACACCCGTTCGACCAGCAAACTGTCTATCTCGACCATAGGCAAATCTTGCGGCAGCTTGATGGTTACCGGATGATTAGCCATGCGCGCGGTCAAACCTGCCAACGCGCCGCCGACCACTTCTTCCAATGGTTGCCATTGCAGGTGTAACACGACTGCACCCGCCTGAAGTCGTGCCATGTCCAGCAGATTGTTCGCCAGACTGGCCATGCGTATGGCTTCGTCATAAATGGTCAGGCTGAGTTCATGGCGGTCATGATCGTCCAACCGGTCGCCGTCCCGTACCAGAGAGCTGGATGCCCCCACAATCGCCGCCAGCGGTGTACGCAAATCATGCGAAATCGCCGATAGTAAGGAGTTGCGCAACTGTTCCGTCTCGATTTTTATCTGTGCACTGTGCGCATCCGCTGCCAGCCTGACCCGCTCCAATGCCAGCGCGATCTGGCTGACAAACGTTTCCAGCAGTCGCTGTTGCTCGGGAAGTGCGATCCGCGCCGGATTAAGCGGTAACAAGGCCAACACGCCTATCATTCCGGAAGAAGCTGCCAAAGGCAGGTAAACCACATCGCCCCCCGGCAGTGTATCCGTACCCTGACCCGCCATTTGCTCATGGTCATACACCCATTGCGCTACACTCAGATCGCTGCCATGGCAGGATTGCGCAGCCCCGTCGCCATTGGGATAAACGATACGCCCTGTATTATCAGGCAACAACACCACCGCCTGTGCTTCAAACACATCGGTCACATGTTTGACTGCAATGCGCACGATATTTTCCTCGCCGCGCGTCACGGCCAGTTCGCGGCTCATGGCATATAGCGAGGATATCCGGCGCTCGCGGTGTACGGCTATCATGGCCTGATGGCGGATGCTGACAGTCATGCTGCTGATGACCAGAGCGACCAGCAGCATCACAGCAAAAGTGACCAGATACTGACTATCGGATACGGCAAAACTGAATTGCGGTGGCACAAAGCAAAAATCAAACAACACCACGCTCAAGAATGAAA
The DNA here is from genome assembly GCA_026399735.1 of Pseudomonadota bacterium. Classification (GTDB taxonomy): domain Bacteria; phylum Pseudomonadota; class Gammaproteobacteria; order Burkholderiales; family Gallionellaceae; genus Gallionella. The sequence continues at coordinate 1,373 of JAPLQK010000032.1, read as the reverse complement.
CCAGTACCGATGGTCCGCGCCCGTAACGCGCAGCGACCACCACCACACCCAACAGATAAACCATGATCAGGTTAGCGGGGTCGAAATGATCAAGCATGAGCCAGGCTATGCCGGTGCAGATCACTGTGGTGGCAACCGCCCACAGATAGTTTGTGCGCCATTTAAACAGTGTGCCCTGTTCTTCTGATGCGAGCCCGAGGTATAAACGGCTGCGTGAAAAATAGGGATTTTCCCTCGTCTGCGACAGGAAATTGGATTCACGGCCCACCACATGAATATCGATATCACTGGCCTGACGGACGATGGTGTCGACCAGCGAACCTAACAGCCAGCGTTTCCATCCCGACAGTGTCGGCTTGCCCAACACGATGCGACTGGCATTGCGGGTACGCGCATAGGCAATCACCTCATCGGCCAGCCGGTAGCCGCTCAGTGTTACAGTCTCCGCGCCTAACTCCTCCGCCAGCTTCAGGGTACGCAATATCGCGTCGCGCTGCTCACGGGACAGACGCTGGAGCTTCGCCGTCTCGACGTACACCACAATCCACTCCGCCTTTAGCAACTTCGCCAGGCGGTATGCTGCACGCACCAGATTTTCCGCCGAACCGCCGGGGCCGATGCAGACCAGCAGCCGCTCTTTCACTTGCCACACATTCTGAATAGCATGATCTTCGCGGTAATCGCGCATCTGCGCATCCACACGATCTGCCGTGCGACGCAACGCCAGTTCGCGTAGTGCGATCAGGTTGCCCTTACGGAAAAAATTATGCGCTGCCCGTTCCGCCTGCTGAGGCAGATAGACCTTGCCTTCCTTCAGTCGCTGCAACAACTCGTCAGGCGGAAGGTCAATCAGCTCAATTTCATCGGCTTCCGCCATCACCGCATCGGGCACCGTTTCCCATACCGTGATGCCGGTGATTTGCGAGACCACATCGTTGAGACTTTCAATGTGCTGGACGTTAACAGCGGTATAAACATCAATACCCGCCTCCAGCAATTCCTCAATATCCTGCCAGCGCTTCGGGTGCCGCGAACCCGGTGCATTGGTGTGCGCCAGTTCATCCACCAGAATCAGTGCAGGATGGCGTTTGAGGGCCGCATCCAGATCGAACTCGTACAATTGCGTATCACGGTATTCCACGATGCGCGGCGGCAGGATTTCCAGACCCTGTAATAATTGTTCGGTTTCAGCACGCTTATGGGTTTCCACGTAGCCTGCCACCACGTCCAGTCCCGCCGTGCGGCGCTCTCGCGCTGCCAACAACATGCCGAAAGTTTTGCCGACACCGGCGCAAGCGCCGAAAAAAATCTTCAGACGGCCGCGACGGCGCCTGTTTTCGGCACGCTGCACTTTTTCCAGCAGTGCGTCAGGG
>JAPLQK010000062.1 GCA_026399735.1 Pseudomonadota bacterium | reverse complement strand
GCATTGAATATCGACCGTCGTGATCTGTGTGCCCGACGCGGTTCATGATTGTCTGAAGCACGCATGAATTTACTCAAGTCGTTAGCGACCCTCAGCGGTCTGACGCTGGTGTCGCGGATTTTAGCCTTCGCGCGTGATGTGTTGATTGCACGCGTGTTCGGCGCCGGTATGGCAACAGATGCATTTTTTGTTGCCTTCAAACTGCCCAACCTGTTGCGCCGCATGTTCGCCGAAGGCGCGTTCTCTCAGGCATTTGTGCCGATCTTCGGAGAATACAAGAACCGGCGCGGGCATGAAGAGACCAAACTGTTGCTGGATCATGTCACCACGATGCTGGCGCTGATTCTGTTCGTGGTTACACTGATCGGCATTTTCGCAGCACCTGTCCTTGTGTATATCAGCGCGCCTGGTTTCGTTAAGGATGCTGAAAAATTCGAGCTTACCGTCCAGTTGTTGCGCTTTACTTCGCCGTATATTTTCTTCATCTCGCTGGTTGCGGTGGCAGCTGCGATCCTCAATACCTATAACAAATTCTGGGTGCCGGCTTTCGCCCCCATTTTGCTCAATATCTGTTTTATCGGCGGCGCACTTTGGCTGGCGCCGTATTGCAACCCGCCCATCATGGCGCTGGCATGGGCGGTGTTCGTTGCCGGTATCGTGCAACTGGCGTTTCAGATTCCATTCCTTAAAAAAATAGATATGCTGCCCACGTGGCATTTCAGCTGGACGGATGAGGGGATGCGGCGCGTCATCAGACAAATGGGGCCGGCGATGTTTGGTGTCTCGATTGCACAGATTAGCTTGATTATTAACACGATTTTCGCCTCATTTCTGGCGGCGGGCAGCGTCTCCTGGCTGTATTACGCCGACCGTCTGATGGAATTTCCCTCCGGTGTGCTGGGGGCTGCGCTGGGTACGATTTTGTTGCCATCGCTATCCAAATGCTATGCCAGCAGCGATACAGTTGAATACTCGAAATTGCTCGTTGCGCCTGACCTTTATGCTGGCTTTGCCGTCTGCTTTGGCGCTGGGTATGATCGCGGTGCCGCTGTTGTCCACCTTCTTTCAGCGCGGGGCTTTTGTCGCCAATGATGTGCTGATGACCAGTCATGCGCTGGTAGGCTACAGCATCGGTTTGATCGGCATGATCCTGGTGAAAATCCTGGCGCCCGGTTTCTATGCGCGGCAGGACATCAGGACGCCGGTGAAAATCGGTATTGTCACGCTGATCGCGACGCAGATGATGAACGCGGTGTTTATCGGCTGGATTGCCCATGCGGGTCTGGCCTTATCCATCGGTCTGGGTGCCTGTCTGAATTCCGCGATATTGTTTTATTTTCTGCGCAAAAAAGGCATTTATCAGCCGGAACCCGGCTGGACGATGTATTTCATTAAAGTCGGCCTGGCTGTCGCGGCGCTGGCGATGACCCTGTGGTTTGGCATGGGCAGCGAACAAAGCTGGCTGACGGGCACCGGCTGGGTGCGCATTAGTCGCCTGACGATGCTGGTAACGGGCGGCGTATTCGTCTATTTTGCGGTGCTGGCCGTCTTGGGTTTCAGGCCGAAGGATTTTTCAAGGCACGCGATCAGTTAGCTCACAGATGATGACGCTGCTCATTCTGGTCGTCGGCGCCTACATCGTGATGAACAGCAGTGCCAAGACTGAAGGCGAGGTATTCTCTATCGGTATGCTGATCGCTTTTCAGATGTACGCCAGCAAGGTGTCGCAACCGATGCTGCGGCTGGTCGGGCTGTGGCAGCAGTTCCAGCAGGCCAATCTGTCTGTACAACGATTGGGCGATCTGATGAATGCGCCTGCCGAACCTTATTCCATTCTCCCAACCCGAGTGAACGAAGGCAAAGGCCAGATCGACATCGAAGCGCTGAGTTTCCGCTATGCGGAAGACCGGCCTTTTCTCTACCAGGACTTCCAGCTAAAAGTATCGCCGGGTAAGGTCGTCGCCATCATGGGGCCGTCCGGCTCCGG
>JAPLQK010000076.1 GCA_026399735.1 Pseudomonadota bacterium | reverse complement strand
TTATCGGTATTGATCGGCTTGCCGGGGCCGACCATGTTGTCCCACCAGCCGATATTTTTGGCATCATCGGCGTAATAACCCGCCACATGGTGATGGCCGGATAAGGCATGGCAGATCAGGATGGCGTTGGACTTGTCGTCGTTAAGCTCACCGTACGTCTCATACACCAGTTCGTAACGCGGTAAAACTGCACCGCTGCGAAATACCAGCGGAGTGTCAAAGAGTGCGCGCTGCGCTTTAACGATACCTACAGAATTACCCAAAGCAGCTCCAAAAGAAAACCCGTTTAGCTTAGCCAAAACGGGTGTCCTCGCTTTAGCTGGTATGTTTTAGCAAGCATGGAAAATCATGAATTTTCGATGCTTACCTGTGCCCCGCAAGCTGATGTCAAATCGGCACAGTTCGAAGTTTGTGCGTTTTATTCTTGCCTGTCAATTCTTGCCGTCAGCGCATTGCCATCAAATGCAACTCCTGCCCAGCCTGTTGCCATGAAGTTGCGGATGTTCTGATGGTCTGTGCCCTGAGGATGTTTGAGCACATCATCACGATAATAGGCACCAAAGCAGTTCAGGGTTTGCTGCTCTGACAGGCCGTTAAGACGGGCGAATGAAAAAATCTTGCACGAGCCGGAATTCTGGCCCGCTTCACTGACCAGTCCGCCATTGCTGAATGCAGTCGGTGTGAATTGATACATGGATTCAATCACTGCTATGCTGTCGTTGAAAGAAATGCTGTCCGGTGTGTCGTTCAGTTGTTGCAAAAAGTCGTTTAGTTTCATATAGTTATCCTCATTCCTCATGCATTCAGCTTATCCAGCAATTCGCGGATTTTCATCGGGTCGTCGGCGCGCAGGATTTTTTGGGTGAGCGCGGCGATTTCCGGCAGGCTGGTGGTCAGAATGCGCTGTTTGATGGACGGCACTTGTGCTGAAGACATCGAGAACTGGCGCAGTCCCATCCCTAAAAACAACCGGGTATAGGCCAGCTCGCCTGCCATTTCGCCGCACACCGAAACGGGTACGCCCAGTTTATTTGCCGTGCCGATGACATGGGACAGCAGGTGCAGCACTGCCGGATGCAGCGGGTCATACAGATGCGCCACATCTTCGTCGGTGCGATCGATTGCCAGCGTGTATTGGATCAGATCGTTGGTGCCGATGGACAGAAAATCCAGCCGCCTGGCGAACACGTTAAGTGACAAGGCGGCTGCCGGAATTTCGATCATGCCGCCGATCTTCACCTCGCGGTCATAGGGAATGCCCTCGTCATCCAGACTTTGTTTGGTCGCAGCAATAAACTGCAGGGTCTGATTGAGTTCAGATACGCAGGACAGCATCGGGATCAGTATCTTTATATTGCCGTAGTGTGTGGCGCGCAACAGGGCGCGCAACTGGGTGCGAAACAATTGCGGTTCGGCCAGACACAATCGAATCGCGCGCAGTCCCAGTGCCGGATTGCTGGCCACATGTTCCACGCCCTTGATTTGTTTATCGGCCCCCAGATCGAAGGTGCGGATGGTGACCGGCTGACCTTTCATGCCGGTCGCTGCTGCGCGATAAGATTCGAACTGTTCTTCCTCGTCCGGCAACTGATCGCGATTCAGGAACAGAAATTCACTGCGGAACAGACCGATGCCGGTTGCGCCGTTTTCCTTGGCCTCGACGATATCTTCAGGTTTTTCGATGTTGGCGTGCAGCTCAATGGCTACGCCATCCAGCGTGTTGGCGCGCGCAGTGCGCAGGCGTTTGAGCTTCTTGCGCTCCAGTTCCCATTCGCTTTGCAGCAACTTGTATTCGGCAAGGATCGCCTTGTCGGGATTGACGATCAATACACCCTGTTCGCCATCCAGAATCAGCAGGTCGTCTTCCCGAACCAGCTCGCGCGCATGATGCAACCCGACCACGCAGGGCGTATTCAGACTGCGCGCAACGATCGCGGTATGCGAAGTCGCACTGCCGGCATCGGTGATAAACGCCGCATACTGTTGCGGCTTGAACTGAATCATGTCGGCCGGACTCAGGTCGTGCGCGACCAGTATCGTTTCGACATCATGACGCAGGTGGGTCGGCTGATGGCCGGGCTGACCGGAGAGCTGCTTGAGCAAGCGTTCAGCGACCTGCTTTACGTCGGCCTGCCGCTCGCGCAAATAGGCATCCTCGAACTCGTCGAACTGCGCCGCCAGCGCATCCGTCTGCACCTTGATGGCCCATTCGACATTGCAATATTCCCGCTCCACCATCTCGCGCGGCCCGATGCTCAGCAGCGGGTCGTCCAGAATCATCTGATGCAATTCCAGGAAGGCATCAAATTCGGCTGCGGCATAACTGGGGCGATTGCTGCGCAGTCCGGCAAATTCACTGCGGGTGGCGAGCAAGGCGGCGTCAAAGCGTGCGATTTCCTCGGCAACAAACTGCTTGGGCAGGACGTAATGCGCCACTTCCAGCGAACTGTGGGAAAGCAGATGCGCATGACCGATTGCAATACCGCTGGATACGGCGATGCCGTGCAGTGTAAAGCTCATGGATTTCCCCAAAGAACTGTCGCGCTCATAATCATTCGCCTTCCCCAAAATAATCGTTGATCAGCGCCAGAATAGCCTGCATCGCGGCGGCTTCGTCTTCTCCAATGGTTTCGATACCGATGGTCGTGCCTTTGGCCGCTGCCAGCATCATCACGCCCATGATGCTTTTGGCATTCACCCGGCGATTGTTGCGTGACAGCATCACTTCGCATTTGAAGCTGCCGGCCAATTGGGTGAGTTTCGCCGAAGCGCGTGCGTGCAGGCCGAGTTTGTTGATGATCAGTGCGTCTTGCTGCATGCTAATGCTCCATGTGAACGATACATTCGCGGCCGCCGTCGATCGCTGTGTTTGCCAGTTCGGCCAGGTTTTTGTTCGCGGAACCCACCACGCGCAACAACATCGGCAGATTCACGCCGGCCACGCCGGCCACACGCTCGGCATGACAGAGTTGACGGCCGATATTGCTGGGTGTCGCGCCAAACACATCGGCCAGAATCAACACGCCACTGCCGGAATCGAGTTCCTTGATCAATTCTTCGCCCTCGGTCAGTTTGTGTTGCGGATCATCATCGGCCCAGACCGACAGCACCTTCAGGTTTTCCGGTATTGCGCCAAACACGTGCCTGACGCAATCCGCCAGACAATCGCCTAAGCCATTGTGCGTCACCAACAAGATTCCGACCAATTCAATCTCCCCTTATTCCACGTTCAGCTTTACATGTTTATCGGTGAATTCTAGCCGTTTCTGCAAACCGCTGGTGATATGAATGAGACCTTGTCCGTCAACCAGCATCGCTGCACTCAGGCCTGTTTGTTCAGCCGCAGCCCGCCAGCCTTGAATGCCGCTGATAAACAAAGGTTTGGATGCCCAGTCTGACAGCACGCCGGCATGCGCTCCGTGCGTGAGCAGGGTGACAGCCTGCACGCCCTGCATCGGGTAGCCGGTACGCGGATCGATCAGATGGCAATAACGCGTGTCACCCAGAAGAAAATAGCGCTGGTAATCGCCGGATGTACCGATTGCCTCCCCGTCATTCAAATCAAGGGCGGCCAGTGCACCTGACTTGCGCGGATCCTGGATGCCGACGCGCCATGCACGCTTGCCGTGCTGTCCCAGTGCGATGATATTGCCGCCGATATTGATCAGCGCGTTATGTATCCCCTGTTTGCGCAACAAATCGGCAGCACGCTCCAGCGCATAGCCTTTTGCATATCCGCCCAGATCGATCTGCACGGCGCGATTTTTGCTTTGCACCATCACGCCATTCGGGGCGGGTGTAAAGACCAGGTCGCTCATCTGCGGATTGGCGGCCAGCCAATGTTCAATCTGTTTTTTATCCGGTTGCACCGGCTTGAATTCATCGGCATGGAATCCCCATAGCTGTATCAGATGGCCGATGGCCGGATTGAACAGACCTTGAGATTGTTTTGATACCAAAGCTGCATCTTGCAGCATCGCAGCCAGCTCGGGTGAAACCGCACGGCGCTCACCTTGGGCGATGGCCGCATTCAGCTCGCTCAACTCGGAAGGCTTCCAGGCATGCAGCTGATCATGCAAGCGCTGAAACTCATGCAACACGGATGCGACAGCCTGCCTGGCATGCGGCTCGCTTTCACCGTAAATACTGACTTCAACCAGCGTGCCGAACACATAACCCTGCTCCTGATACAAAGCCTCCTTGCCACAACCGGACAGCAAGCTGAAAACTGAAAACAGCAAACCGTAGACGGTCAACTGTAAACCGTAAACTGTGAACCGTAAACGGTTTTTCACGCTTCCATCCCCTCCAGCTCAAGGGATGCGGCCAGCAGTGCCAGTCGCGCCACTACACCGTAGGCATAGAAACGGTTGGGCGTGGCGTCGGGTGCAAAATCCGGATTTGGCAGGGTACAGCCGCTTTCAAAAGCCAATGGTACAAAGTGCATGCCGGGTGCATTGAGATTTTCATCCACGCCGCGACCGGTATGTACGCGGTAAAATCCTCCCACGACAAAGTGGTCGATCATGTACACCACCGGTTCGGCCACCGCCTGATTGATGTTTTCGAAGGTATAGACCCCTTCCTGAACCAACACGTCCGAGACGGCCAGTCCTTCCTTTACGACCGCCATTTTGTTGCGCTGTTTGCGGTTAAGTCCCTTGATTTCGCTGGCATCCTTGACGGTCATGATGCCCATGCCATAAGTACCCGCATCGGCTTTAACGATGACAAAAGGATCGCTTTTGACGCCGTATTCGGCATATTTCACACGCATCTTGCTCAGTACATCATCCACCTGTGCCGCCAGGCACTCCTCGCCGATGCGCTCCTGAAAATTGATCTGACTGCAGGTTGCAAAATAGGGGTTGATCAGCCACGGGTCGATGCTGAGCAGATCGGCAAAGTCAGTCGCCACCCGGTCATAGGCGGCGAAATGCCAGGACTTGCGACGCGTGCTCCAGCCGGCGGCCAGCGGCGGAAAAACAGCTTGCTCAAGATTTTTCAGAATCTCCGGCACGCCAGCCGACAAGTCGTTGTTGAGCAATACGACGCAGGGGTCAAAATTATTCAGACCGAGGCGATTGCCGCGCCGCACCAGCGGTTCCAGTATCACGCTGCTGCCGTTGGGTAATGCGATTTCCATGGGCTGCGTAATTTCAGGCAACATACTGCCCACCCGTACCAGCATGCCTGCGTGTCGCAAAATGGTGACGATATGCGCCACGTTTTGCAGATAAAACAGGTTGCGGGTGTGATTTTCCGGAATCAACAGCACCCCGCGCGCTTCAGGACAAATTTTCTCCACGGCGCTCTGCATCGCCTGCACGCATAACGGCAGAAAGTCAGGGTTGAGATTGTTGAAGCCGCCGGGAAACAGGTTGGTATCAACGGGAGCCAGCTTGAAACCGCTGTTGCGCAAATCCACTGAGGCATAAAACGGCACGGCATGTTCCAGCCATTGCTGGCGGAACCAATGCTCAATGGTCGGCATGGCGGTTAAAAAACGACGCTCCAGATCGAGCAGCGGGCCGTTGAGTGCGGTAGTGAGATGAGGGACCATTAAATTTTAACCTGTAACAGACTGTACGTATTCTAGCCTATCACCCTTGGATCGCGTTTATTTCTGACCGTCGTTTTGTTATTTTAATCAAAGGTATTTTAGTCATGAATCCGCCACGGTGTTAAAATCGCGCTCCAGAATTTTTCAAGATTGAGTTTTTCATGCTTTCCACTGCAAATATCACCATGCAATTCGGGGCCAAGCCCCTGTTCGAGAACGTCTCCGTCAAGTTCGGCGACGGCAACCGCTACGGTCTGATCGGTGCGAACGGCTGCGGCAAGTCCACTTTCATGAAGATTCTGGGCCGCGATCTGGAGCAGACCTCGGGCGAGGTAATGCTGGACAAGTCTGAGCGTCTGGGTAAGTTGCGTCAGGATCAGTTTGCCTATGAAGACAATCGCGTGCTGGATGTGGTATTGATGGGTCACGACGAGATGTGGCAGGTGATGTCGGAACGCGATGCGATCTATGCGAACCCGGACGCATCCGAAGAAGACTACATGCACGCCGCCGATCTGGAGGCCGTGTTTGCCGAATACGACGGATACACAGCGGAGGCGCGTGCCGGTGAATTGCTGCTGGGACTGGGTATCGCCATCGAGTTGCATCAGGGGCCGATGAGTGCGGTTGCACCCGGCTTCAAACTGCGCGTGCTGCTGGCTCAGGCGCTGTTCTCCAACCCGGATATTCTGCTGCTGGATGAACCGACCAACAATCTGGATATCAACACCATCCGCTGGCTGGAAAATATTCTCAACGCGCGCACCTGCACCATGGTCATCATTTCCCATGACCGACATTTCCTGAACAGCGTCTGCACCCACATGTCCGATCTGGACTACGGAAAAATTACAACCTATCCGGGTACTTACGACGATTACATGATGGCCGCCACCCAGGCGCGCGAACAGCAATCGGCTGACAATACCAAGGCCAAGGAGAAGGTTGCCGAACTGAAAGCGTTCGTTGCGCGCTTTTCGGCCAATGCATCCAAAGCCAAGCAGGCCACGTCCCGCGCGCGCCAGATCGACAAGATCAAGATCGAAGACATCAAGCCTTCCAGCCGTCAGTATCCGTTTATCCGTTTCGAATTCGACGAGCGCGAGAAACTGCATCGCACCGCAGTCGAAGTTGAAAATCTGTCCAAGAGTTTTGATAAGCCGCTGCTCTCCAGTGTGAATTTCCGCATCGATGCGGGCGACAAGGTTGCGATTATCGGCCCTAACGGCATCGGTAAAACCACGCTGCTGCGCTGTCTGGTGGGTGATCTGCAAGCCGATTATGGCGTCATCAAGTGGACGGACAAGGCCAAAGTCGGTTACTACGCACAGGACAGTTCGTCCGAGTTCGCTCAGGACAGAATCATGACTGACTGGATGACCTACTGGCGCGGCCCGAATGACGACGACCAGACGGTGCGTGCAACCTTGGGACGCCTGCTGTTTTCCGGCGACGATGCCCATAAACCGGTCAGCGTGCTATCCGGCGGTGAAAAGGGACGCCTGTTGTTCGGCAAGCTGATGCTGCAACGCAACAACGTGCTGCTGATGGACGAACCGACCAACCACATGGATATGGAATCCATCGAATCGCTCAACACCGCGCTGCTCGAATACAAGGGAACCGTGGTATTCGTCAGCCATGACCGCGAATTCGTGTCGTCTGTCGCCACGCGCATTATTGAAATTTCTGCCAAGGGCGTGACCGATTATCACGGCACCTACGAAGAATATCTGCGCGATCAGGGCATGGCGATTTAACCGGAGTCCTGCCACTGTAAGAACATGGCGACCATAGGGGTATTTGATTCCGGTGTCGGCGGTCTGTCGGTGTTGCAGCATATTCGTCAGATATTGCCGCACGCACGCCTGATCTACGTGGCCGATTCGGCCCACGTACCCTATGGCGACAAGTCGGCTCATTACATTGAACAGCGCGCTGTCGCCCTCACTCGTTTTCTTGTCAAACAAGGCGCGGACGCCATCGTCATCGCCTGCAACACCGCGACCGCTGCGGCCGCAGCCACGTTACGGCGCGAGTTTTCCATTCCCGTCATCGGCATGGAGCCGGCGGTTAAACCTGCCGTTGCAGCAACGAAAAGCGGTGTGGTCGGTGTGCTGGCGACCATCGGCACGCTGGAAAGTGCGCGCTTTGCAGCGCTGCTGGAACGCTATGCAGGCGATGTCGGGATCGTCACGCAGGGCTGCCCGGGACTGGTCGAACAGGTGGAAACGGGCGATCTGCACGGCATCCGAACCCGTGAACTTATCGAACGCTATACCGCGCCGTTACTCTCGCGAGGCGCGGATACTCTGATACTCGGCTGCACGCACTATCCGTTTCTGGCACCGCTGATTCGCGAAGTGGCGGGGGAGCGCATCACGCTGATCGACACCGGCGAGGCCGTGGCGCGTCATTTGCAGCGACGCCTGCTGGCCGAATTGCCTGAACGCACCTCTGGCGATGCTTCCGCACAATTTTTCACCACTGGCGACGAAACGCAAGCCACACGCATCATGTCGGTGTTGTGGGGCAATGCCGTTGAAGTCCGTCCGCTACCATTTACCTAAGGAAATCTATCGTGATAAAAATATTTTTCAAAGCACTGCGCCTGATATTGATGCCTTTTATGCTGTTATGGGCAACACTGGCTACGCCCAAAGGCGTGACGCGCCCGACAGACGCGCAACAAGAAGTTGATAAAGAATGTACCCGTTTGAAGCTTTACCACTTTAAAACCTGCCCGTTTTGCATCAAGGTGCGCCACGAAATGGCCAGATTGTCTTTGCCGATAGAATTGCGCGACGCGCAGCACGACCCGAAGCACCGCGCCGATTTGCTGGCGGGTGGCGGAAAAATTCAGACGCCGTGTTTGCAGATCACCGATGGGCAGGGCAATGTTCAATGGCTTTACGAATCGAAAGAGATCATCGGCTATCTGCAGCAACGTTTTTCGCCGACAATCTAACCCTTGACGCGCGTAAACAAATTGTTTATTGTTCAGCCATGATACAGAACTTCGCTAACGCAGAAACGGGGCAATTTTACGCTACGGGTAAATCGCGACGCATTCCGCCGGACATTCACAAGCGTGCTGCGATGCGCCTGACGCAGTTAAACGCTGCCACACGTATCGAAGATTTACGATTACCCCCGTCGAACAGACTGGAAGCATTGGCGCATGACCGTAATGGACAGTGGAGCATACGCATCAACGACCAATGGCGCGTGTGCTTTCGTTTTGAAAATGGCGATGCATTTGACGTTGAAATCGTCGATTATCATTGAGGAGAACCCGTATGACTAACAACGGACTGCCCGCGTTTCATCCGGGGGAATATTTAAGCGAAACCCTGAGCGAGTTGAATCTCACGCAAGCTGAGTTTGCACGCGCCATTGGCGTTTCACCGATGCGTATTTCCTATGTCATCAAAGGAACGCGCCCGGTCACGGCAGAACTTGCCTTGCTGTTTGGCCGCGCTTTTGACCAGTCCCCACAATACTGGCTTAATCTGCAAACAACTTATGACTTAAAAACCGCCGAAGCCAGTCTCGGCAATCAGCTTAACGATGTGCATTTACTGGCACACGCATAATTATACGAATCAGCACATGAGTCGCCATTACACTCTGACCATTTCCTGTCCCGACCGGGCGGGGATTATCGCTGCGGTAACCGGATTTATCGCGCAGCACGGCGGGTTTATCGTCGAGGCGAGTTATCACACCGAGCAGGAAGAGCAGCGTTTTTTCATGCGCCAGGAGATACGCGCCGATTCTCTGCCGTTCGATGCGGACGAATTCGGTCGCCGCTTTGCACCGCTGGCGGATGAATTTTCGATGAACTGGCAGCTTGCCGATTCGGCGCAGAACAAGCGACTGGTGATTCTGGTGAGCCGCCAAGATCATTGTCTGGACGATCTGTTGCATCGCTGGCGCACGGATGAATTGCGGGTGGACATCCCCTGCGTGATTTCCAACCATGAGGATTTGCGCAGCTTTGTCGAATGGCACGGTATCCCTTTCATTTATGTAGACATGGCTGCCGGCAAGGCCGCAGCCTTTGAGAAAATTGCAGCGCTGTTCGATGAATATCAGGGTGACACGATGGTGCTGGCGCGCTTCATGCAGATATTGCCGCCGTCCCTGTGCCAGCGCTATGCCGGGCGCATCATCAATATCCACCACAGCTTTCTGCCTTCCTTCGTCGGTGCCAAGCCTTATCATCAGGCCTATCAGCGCGGTGTGAAGCTGATCGGCGCGACCTGTCATTACGTCACCGACGAACTGGATGCTGGCCCGATCATTGAGCAGGATACGGTGCGCATCGATCACGGCGACACGGTGGACGATCTGGTGCGTTACGGGCGCGACATCGAAAAAACGGTGCTGTCGCGCGGCCTGCGCTACCACGTCGAAGACCGCGTTTTGGTGTGCGGTAACAAGACCATTGTATTCAAGTAATTGAACTTTCCCGACAAAAGCCGGAATGATGCATTGAAGTTGCGGGTGATTCTGCCAGAGCCGCTTAGGGGGCGACGGTGATTTGCCTCTGCTATAAGTCTCTTCAAAGTGTATAAACTCAGCTTGGGCGCTTCACAGTAATAAAGCTGACGCTTGCGAGCATCTATATACGTAGCCTAAGGAGCTGACTATGACTTCTATTCTTCTCGTCGGGGACGATCTTCATCAGACCTGGGAACTCGGGTTTCAACTCACGGGTTGTCGGCATCGTCAGCGAGGGGCAGGCGGCCGTCGAACAGGCACCGGCCCTGGTTCTGGATATCGTACTGATGGATATCGTGTTGTCCGGAGAAATGGATGGGATCGATGCGGCGCAAAAAATCCGTGAATATTACGATATTCCGGTGCTCTATCCGACCGCTTATGCCGATGATGAATTCTTCCGTAGTACACGGGTGACCAAGCACTATGCCTATCTGCTCAAAACTGGCACACACAGGGAAATCCAGCTGACCATCGAAATTGCGTTGTATCACCACAAGGCCGAGAGGTCGGCGCGGGCAATGCTGGAAAAGGCTGTCATACAACATACTGGCGGGAGCAATCATCAGTACGCCGCTGATGTATTTCCTGGGTATGGCAGTTATGGGCATGATTGGGGCAAACGCAGTAAGTATCCCCCGGCAAAGTCGGGGGGGCTTTAATTTGACACCAAGCGTAAAATGAAAAGGTAATTCACTACCCGAAAGGTGTGGAAACTCAGTTCAGCATAAATGTCACAGCTTCATGGGGCAACTTGTTGGGCGACCTGACCGAGACAGACCCAAAGACCAACCAGCCGGTCAATTCGACCCTGTCCGGTTCAATCTAGAATACCCGGCAAATTCACTTCACGCAAAATTTCGGCGCGCAATATCAGAAAGCGAAGTACGATGCTGACTTCGAGGTTACATCAAAAAGCATGATTGGAAAATGTGCGGCAGCAGGACAGTCTGCCAGTTTCACCGCGCACATGTTGTAGCTGAAAATTTATCCGAGTACCACAAATTGAGCGAGGTAGATGATGAGTTTCTGGAATGCAATTACAAAACTCCAATCGGCCCTTTTGAACAAAGCGGCAGATGCAAAAACGAAGAAAAGAGCGTGGATACAGGCGCAGCAAAATAAGCTGCTCAGTCACGCGACCAATAGCGAAACTGCACTAACCGGGCTGCTGAATTGGAAAATGTTTGGTCTCGGCATTGCACGATTAACAAATGGGCTGGGCAACCAATCATCGACTTTAAGTCAATATGCGAATGTGATGCGCCCGCATATTTCCGAGAAAACATTTTTATGGCTATCCAGGAAAGCTGCATCCACATCGGATGCATGGGTGATATTTTTTATGTTTGCCATCTTCACCGTGAGGTCTTTATTTACGGGTGGTGTATTTAAATCAGTCGAAAACTTCTTTGAATTGCTGTTGGTTTTAGGCATTACTGTGGTACTTTGGTTTTACGCCAAACATAAAGATGAAGTGGCATTGAAGCAATTGCAAAAATCGCTTCATCCCAAGCTGATGCGCTTTTGCGGCATTAATCGCGAGGCGGAGTTCCCTGTCGAATTCAATTTTTTGAAATACAACACCGCTTCCAATCTCGTCACTTTGGGTGCATGGGGATTCCCGGAAAACACGGCGTTAATTTCTGCTGCCTGCGAAGAAGGGCGCGTGATCGGATTTTTCAACGATGCCGATCAATTGGTCGGAGCGTTGTCCATCGATTCGGCAGGGAAAACTCTCCACACCTTCAATGAGGGCGATGTCGCACTTGCATTGCAGGAGGGTGTTCTAAAACCAGAATTCGCCGCCTTTAACAATGAGGATTTCGCGGCACGAAAAATCTATGACGAAATTCAGGAAGCCACGAACCAAGTTGACGAACACGCCACATCGAAACCCAGCATTGAGGCATTACAGGATGCCTGGAGCAAAGTCGTATTGCGCCCGGACGAGATGGAGAATCTGGTGCGTGCACAAATGCTGTTTGCCTATAGCGATCCGTCTGCCCCTCGCGGGATATTGCTAAAAGGCCCACCGGGAACGGGGAAGTCTTTGTCGGCGCAAATTTTTGCGGAATCATCGGGAGCGCATTTTTTCAAGCTTTCCATTTCGGATTTGAAAAGTGAAAACATCGGCGGTTCAGCCGCAAATGTGAAGCGCCTTTGGAAAGAAGCCCGTGAAAATGTACCCTCGGTCATTTTTATCGATGAGTGCGAAGGCGTTTTTGCCAAGCGCGGTTCGGATCAAGGCGATTCATTCGTTAACGAGGTAGTGCAGACATTCTTGACGGAATGGGACGGTATTGGCGGCGGCGAAAATATACTGGTCATCGGCGCAACCAATCGGGCAGAACTGCTGGATGACGCTATCGTCAGCCGCTTCACTGACATCCTTGAATTGCTGCCACAGGACTCGGCTGGCATGGCTCCATTGGTGAACGCAGTGGTACGCCAGCTGAATTTGTCGATAGTGATCCCGCCCAAAATCATAGAGTCAATGACCGGCATGAATGGCCGCGAGGTACGCAATGCCATTCAGCAGGCCATGCGCTTGTCCGCACCCGATAATCCAACCGAGGAACATCTGTCGGCTGCCATCGGAAAAATTCGTGGCAAGAATTCCACCAAAGTTGCGGATACCGCAACGTGGGACACGCTGATACTGCCAGATCAACTTAAGAACAAAATTAAAACGTTGGCGCAAATGATCCGTGAAGCAGGCACACTGGCTGCGCAAGGTATACCGGTTCCCCGCACTTTGCTGCTCTATGGCCCTCCGGGCACAGGTAAAACGCAAATTGCAAAAACGATGGCTAACCAAGCTGGCGTTAATTTTATCGCCCGAAGCACTGCTGACTTGAAGGGGCAATATCTTGGGCACGCCGCGAATAGAATTTCACAGACATTTGAAACTGCCAGGGCATCATCGCCCTCAATTTTGTTCATCGATGAAATTGATGCGCTCGCTTCCTCAAGGGGAGGAAGTAACGACCAATTGCAAGCCGAGGCAGTAACGCAATTGCTTCAAGAACTTGATGGTGTGGCATCCAAATCAGGCTATGTGTTGGTCGTAGCGGCAACCAATCTTTTGAATCAACTTGATTCGGCCATACTGTCCAGATTCTCTCAGAAACTTGAAATTCCACTGCCAACCCAACCAGAGCGGACGGCAATTTTGCAAACGTTATTGTCTGGGCGTCCCGTTGCGGAAGACATGGATGTACACCATGTTGCTTCAATGTGCGAAGGGCTGTCTGGGCGCGATCTTAGAGAAATAGTTTCGCAGGCGTTTAACCTCGCGTTCCAGCGAACTGTGGCAGAGGGGAAAACTGCGGCAAATATTTTGTTAAATATGACTGATCTAAAAGAGGCTGCACTCCAAGTGCAACCATAAAAACGAGGTGTTGCACATGTGATCTGTCGGTGCGTATCAACTATAACTACCAGCATGATTCAGCATCGGTGTCCGCATGCCGCTTTTCTGAAGCTATTGCAGATAGCGCAAGGCATTGATTAAAATAAAAATTATGACAACGTGCATCAGATCGGTAAGCCTGTACCGATTGAGGAATTCGAAGTGTTGCTTGGGAAGTTATAGGTCTATCTGTACTCTCCAGGCGTGAAGGCTGATGCCTGAGTGAATAGCGAACATCTTAATCAGCATTTCCTCGACGCTATCCTCTGAATTAATTGCCGGAAAACTGTTTTCTCTGTTGTGTTGATGCGGCAATAAGACCATCGTATTCAAGTAATTGAACTTTCCCGACCAGAATTGTCGGATAGCGCGTCTCTTTCAATATACTAATGCATGGCTGCCGGTCCCACCCACATAGGCAATTATTCCATCGTTGAGCAAATCGGCGCGGGTGCGACCTCCAATGTGTATCACGCTCAGCATGTCAAAACGTTTGCGTCGGTTGCGATCAAACAGCTGCGTCGCGGGCGTCAGTCTGAAATTTATCAGGCCATGTTTGCGACCGAGGCGGAGCTGGGACGCCGGATGCGCCATAAAAATATCGTGCATGTCTTGGATGCCGACCTGAACGATGCGGGCGGCGCTTATCTGGTGATGGAATACATCAAGGGCGCAGCGCTTGATCATCACGACCGGGCCAATTCGTTGCCACCCATCCTGACGGTGTTGTCGGTGGTTGAACAGATCGCCAATGCGTTGCGCTATGCGGCGGAACTCGGCGTAGTGCATCGCGATGTCAAGCCCGGCAATATCATTCTGAGACCCGACGGACTTGCCAAGCTGTCCGACTTCGGCTGTGCGATTCCGGTCAGCGCGATGGGTGAGGTTGTCGCCGGCAGTCTGGCTTACATGTCGCCTGAACAACTGGACGGCGAAGCGCTCGATCAGCGTGCCGATATCTATGCGCTGGGTGCGGTGATTTATCGTTTGCTGACGGGCAGGCATACCTTTGAAGCGGACAACGTATTCGATGCGCAGATCGCGATTCACAATTACCCGATCACGCCGATTGCAACCTGGCGCAAGAAACTGCCGCAGGAGTTGATTGCCGTGATTGAACGCGCCCTTGAAAAAGACAGGGAGCAGCGCTATGCCACATGGGATGAGTTCATCAGTGATTTTGGCAATGCCGCGCACAAAATCCGCATGTCAGACTACGATCTGGATTTGTATCGCGGCTTCAGCATGTCCACGCAGTCGGTGCTGTCGAGTTACATGTCAGCGGATCATGCGTTCTCCAAAAGCGGATTTTCGCGCAGCACCATGCAGGAGTCCTACGGCGTTTGAACCAGCAAGCGGCGGATTTCCGGCACACATGAGCCGCATCCGGTGCCGGCTTTCAGGCATTGCCCCACCGCTTCGACACTGGTCAGATTTTGCGTTTGAACGGCATTGCGGATGGTTTTCTCGCCGATACCAAAACAGGCGCACACGACACGCCCGATATCGGCACCCTTCGGCGCGCGTGCGGCCAGCAGCCCCGACAAATCTGCGGCTCCAAGCTGAGGTTTTACGAACAGGCTGGCAAGCCACTCGCGTTCCGGCAAGCGCTGATCCGGCGCGATAAAAAATACGGCTTCCAGTCGACCATCTTGAATACAGGCGGCACGGTAACGTCCCATCGCTGCGTCGCGATATTCGGTCCAGGTTGCGAAATTGGAGGTTCCGTTGTTAAACAGGGCCGTTTTAACCCATTCGTGCCAGTCCCCCGGCAAGGTTTCACCGGCAATTTCATGTCGCCAGTAAGCTGTACCCTGCGAGCAGGCGCAATATCGGGTATCCGGTAAATCCAGACGGTTGCGGCTCAGCACGAATCCATGCCAGGCGGGCCGATAGGGCTCGATTCGCACCGGCGTGTGTTTGGATTCGGGCTGGCCGGAAATCGGGTCAGTGATCGGGGCGACCAGCGCATCCACTCTGGCCGATTTGGCAAACACATCGCTCCAGTGCATCGGCACGAATACCGACCCGGAACGTTGATCAGGACTTACCTGTACGCGTGCCAGCATCGTGCCGTGGCGGCTGGTCAGGCGCGCCAGCCCGCCATCGTCGAGCTGATACGCATCGGAAGAATGCACCTGCACGTAAGGTTCACAGGAATGCGCATTCAGGCGCGGCACTTTACCGGTGCGCGTCATGGTGTGCCACTGATCGCGTATCCGCCCGGTATTGAGCACCATCGGGAACTCGTTATCGGTCGGCACGGCGGGCATTTGCGGGGTGACAGCCACCATTTGCGCACGGCCGGTGGGAGTATAAAATTTGCCGTCGGTGAAAAGTCGTTTTGTGCCGTTCGGTGCTTTACAGTTGACCGGCCATTGCACAGCTTGCAGCGCATCGTATTGCTCATCGTCCAGCCGGGACAACCCGCTGATATCGAAGGCACGCGGGAGATGAAACTCGCGTAGCGATTCGGTTGTCCTTTCTCCCGCTTGCGGGAGAGAGTTAGAGAGAGGGAGACGGGCTTGCCCGTTACCCTCATTTTCGAAACCCGACAGGCCTGCATGTTCGCGAAAAATTTGTGCCGGTTTCGTGTAGGAAAACGCATCGCCAAACCCCATGCGTTGCGCCAGTTGCGAGACGATCCACCAGTCGGGCATCGCTTCTCCGGCGGCAGGCTGAAATGATCGCTGCCGGGAGATGCTGCGCTCGGAATTGGTCACCGTGCCGTCCTTTTCTCCCCAGCCACGGGCAGGCAGCAGAATGTCGGCGCAGGCTGTGGTGTCGGTGTGCTGCACGCAATCGGACACCACGACCATCTTGCAGTTTTGCAATGCCCGTCTGACGTTGTCCGCATCCGGCAGACTGACCACAGGGTTCGTGCCCATGATCCACACCGCCTTGATCTTGCCATCGGCGATGGCCTGAAACATATCCACCGCTTTCAGGCCCGGTGCCTGGGCCATATTCGGCGCATTCCAGAAGCGCGCAACCAGATCGACACTGGCCGGATCGGAAAAATCCATATGCGCCGCCAGCTGATTGGCGAGTCCACCCACTTCGCGACCGCCCATCGCATTCGGCTGACCGGTGACTGAAAACGGCCCTGTGCCGGGCCGGCCTATCCGCCCGGTAGCAAGATGTAAATTGATGATTATATTTGCTTTATCTACGCCGCTGGATGACTGGTTGATCCCTTGCGAGAATATCGTCACCGTGCGTTCTGTTTGCGTGAACAGTTTAAAAAATTCGCTGACCTGTGTCTCGGCAACGCCGCACATCTGCGCTGCTTTCGGCACAGAGTTGACTGCACGCGCCGCCTCAAAGGCGGCAGCAAACCCTTCCACATGCGCCTCAACAAAGCTCAGATCGAGCGCGTCCTCGCGGCGCAGATGGTGCAGCAGGCCGCTGAACAAAAATGCATCGCTGCCCGGGGCTATGCTCAGATGCAAATCGGCGATATCGCAGGTCGCCGTGCGCCTTGGATCGATTACCACGACCCGCATTTCGGGGCGCGCCTTTTTCGCTGCGACCAAGCGCTGGTACAGTACCGGATGCGCCCAGGCCAGGTTGGAGCCGACAATCACCACCAGATCGGCGAGTTCGACGTCTTCGTAGCAAACCGGCACCGCATCGGCCCCGAAGGCGCGTTTGTGCGCCGCCACCGCCGTGGACATGCACAGCCGGGAATTGGTGTCGATATTCCCGCTGCCGATGAAGCCCTTCATCAGCTTGTTGGCGACGTAATAATCCTCGGTCAGCAACTGCCCGGACACATAAAAGGCCAACGCATCCGGCCCGTGTTCGGCGATGATGTGCTTAAATCCCTCAGCGACACGATCCAGCGCCTGATCCCACGAGGCACGCTGTCCATCCATCATCGGATAGAGCAGGCGTCCTTCGCTATCCAGTGTGTCGGCCAGCGCAGCACCCTTGGAGCACAGCCGCCCGAAATTCGCCGGATGAAACTTGTCCCCTGTCAAAGTGACAGCTTCAGGGCAGACATTTACCTTCACGCCGCAGCCGACACCGCAATAGGGACAAGTAGTCAGGATTGAGGATTGCGGACTGAGGATTGCGTAATCGGTATTCATGATCACAGGTTTGGCTTGCACTTCTGTGCCTCATCTTTGACTTCGAGAAACAGCGCACCATGTGCGACACGAACTTCATGCCGATGCGCGCAGCCCTTATCCGGTGCGACCGCCTCACCCGTTTCCAGGTCGATCACCCAACTGTGCAGCGGGCAGGTGACGCGCGTACCATGCACGATGCCTTGTGAGAGCGGCCCGCCTTTATGCGGGCAACGGTTATTCAGCGCGAATACCTGATCATCCACGCTCCTGAACAGCGCAATTTCGCCTGTTGAAGTGTTAACTACCCGCGAACCCTGGCGAGGAATATCTTCCAGATTGCCTACTTGTATCCAGTTCATTTCATTCTCCCTTATTCGATCGTGGCCAGTGCCGCATATTCGTGTGCATCTTTCCCGCCTGCGCGTTCTTTCCACGGGTCGTCCTGCGAATAACGCTGCGACTCCAGAAAACGTGCATATAATTCGGCACGTCCGGACGCATCATCGACGATGTGTTGTTTTACATAAGGCAGGCCTGCGCGTTCTATCCAGGGCGCCGTTCGGTCCATATAATTGGCCTGTTCGCGATACAGTTGCATGAAGGCGCCGCAGTATTCCAGCACCTGGGCTTCGGTCTCGACCTTGCACAGGAAATCCGTGACGCGCACCTTGATGCCGCCATTGCCGCCGACGTGAATTTCATAGCCTGAATCCACGCAGACGATACCGAAATCCTTGATGGTGGCCTCGGCGCAATTGCGCGGACAACCGGAGACGGCGATTTTGAATTTGTGTGGCGTCCAGGAACCCCAGGTCATCTTCTCGACCTTGATGCCAAGCCCTGTCGAATCCTGAGTGCCGAAGCGACACCATTCGAGGCCCACGCAGGTCTTTACGGTACGCAGCGATTTTCCGTAGGCATGGCCGGATACAAAGCCTGCATCGACCAGTTCGCCCCACATTTTCGGCAGATTCTCCTTGGTGATGCCATATAAACCGATGCGCTGCCCGCCGGTAATGTGCACTGTGGGGACTTGGTGGCGTTCGGCAATTTCGGCAATCGCGCGCAACTCGGACGGCGAGGTTACGCCGCCCCAGATACGCGGAATCACCGAATAGGTGCCGTCCTTCTGAATGTTGGCGTGGACCCGTTCGTTGATGAAGCGCGAGCGGGAATCATCCTGATAAACACCCGGCCAGGCTGTCATCAGATAGTAATTGAGCGCAGGGCGGCAGACGTGACAGCCGTCGACTGTTTTCCATTCCAGCGCACGCATCAGTTCCGGCATGGTCTTGATTTTAAGCTCGCGTATCGCGGCAGGGATATCCTGATGTGCGGATTCGGTACAGTTGCAGATGGCTTTCTTGCTGGGTTTGGCTGAATAATCGCCGCCCAGCGTGTTCGACAGAATGGCTTCCACCAGGCCGGTACAGGAGCCGCAGGATGCGGATGCCTTGGTGTGGGCGCGCACTTCTTCCAGCGTAAACAGTTTTTTGTCGATGATGGCATTGACGATGGTGCCCTTGCATACGCCGTTACAACCGCACACTTCCGCCGTGTCCGGCATGTTTGCGACGCTGGCAGCGCCGCCGCGACCGGAATCACCCAGGTGCATCTGTCCGAACAAAAGATGCTCGCGCAACTCGGATACATCGGTTCCGTCGCGCATCATCTGGAAATACCACGGGCCATCCACGGTTTCGCCGTACATCACGGCACCGCGCAATTTGTTGTCGCGCAACACCAGTTTTTTGTACACGCCGCGCGCGGAATCCTGCAACAGCAACTCTTCATCGCCGGCAACAGGATTGAAATCGCCCGCCGAAAACAGGTCGATCCCGGTGACTTTGAGTTTGGTCGAGACGGACGAACCTTCGTAACGCATCCTGCCGTAACGGGCCAGATGATTGGCGGCGACTTTGGCCTGCTCGAACAGGGGCGCCACCAGTCCGTAGGTTTGTCCTCTGTGCTGCACGCATTCGCCCACCGAATAGATTTTCGGATCAAAGGTTTGCATCGTGTCGCTGACTATGATACCGCGCTCGCAGTGAATGCCGGCCGATTTAGCCAGCGCAATATTCGGGCGTATGCCCGCCGCCATGATCACCAGATCCGCCGCAATCTCCTCACCGTCCTTGAAACGCAAGCCGGTTACCTTGTCGTCCCCCAGAATCGCTTCAGTCTGGCGCGACAGGTAAAATTTCAAGCCGCGCTTTTCCAGCGCATCTTTCAACATTCCGCCGCCCACCTTGTCGAGCTGCCGCTCCATCGGCCAGTCGCACAGGTGCACCACAGATACCTGCATCCCCTGTATTGAGAGGCCATTCGCAGCTTCCAGGCCGAGCAATCCGCCGCCGATGACCACCGCGTGGCGGCCGGTTTTCGCTGCTGCCAGCATTTTTTCGACATCGTCGATGCTGCGATATGCCAGCACGCCAGGCAGATTCATCCCCGGTACCGGCAACATGATCGGATTCGATCCTGTTGCAATCAGCAGGCGGTCATAAGGTGCGACCATGCCGTCTTCGGTTTCGACCTGACAGCGATGCCGGTCGATTTTTGTGATCAATTTTCCGGTATGCAGCGTGATGTTGTTTTCCTGATACCAGCTCCAGTCGTTCAGTATCGTATCCTGAAATTTCATTTCGCCCGACAACACCGGCGAGAGCAGGATGCGGTTGTAATTGGGTTGCGCCTCGGCACCGAATACCGTGATCTCATATTTATCCGCTGACATCTTGAGCAGCTCTTCTATCGTGCGTATTCCGGCCATGCCGTTACCGATCACGACCAATCTGTTTTTAGCCATTTCTGTTACTCCTCAAATCAGTCGGGTTAAAAACCCGACCTACATCCTGCAAATTAGGCCGCTAACGGATGAGCGTGCCGCTCGTACAAAAAGCGCAACACTTCCGAGCGCAGCCGCATATATTCCGGATCACCCGCCAGTTCCAGGCGATTGCGCGGGCGCGACAAATTAACCTCCAGTATTTCGCCGATGGTGGCCGCCGGGCCGTTGGTCATCATCACGATACGGTCGGACAGCAACACCGCTTCATCCACGTCGTGAGTCACCATGATTACCGTGCTGTTGGTTTTTGCGACGATCTTCAACAGTTCGTCCTGCAACTGGGCGCGCGTCAGCGCATCCAGCGCACCAAACGGTTCATCCATCAGCAACACTTTGGGCTGCATCGAAAGTGCGCGGGCAATCCCGACGCGCTGTTTCATGCCGCCGGAAATCTCATGTGGATATTTGTCTTCGGCATGGGTCAGATGCACCAGCGCCAGTGCAGCGTGGGTGCGGATTCTTAGCTGTGCCTTGTCTTCGTTGGCGCTGAATACGCGTTCGACTGCCAGATGAACGTTCTCGAAACAGGTCAGCCAGGGCAGCAAGGAGTGGTTCTGAAACACCACGCCGCGATCCGGCCCCGGGCCGCCGATTTCACGTTTTGCGCACAACAGGATTCCGTCGGTCGGCATCAGCAATCCGGCGACCAGATTCAGTAGTGTGGACTTGCCGCAGCCGGAGTGCCCGATCAGGGTGATGAACTCGCCGCGTGCGATGCTCAGATTGATATCCTTCAGCGCGACGAACCGACCTTTGCGGGTATCAAATGACATCTGCACGTTTTCAACATGTACATAGTTTTTCATATCAATCCAATCAATAACTGAAGCGTTTGGCGAGCCGGACCAGCATCATTTCCAGCAACAGACCGACGATGCCGACGATGAAAATTGCGATGATGATGTGCTCGACATTCAGGTTGTTCCATTCATCCCATACCCAGAAGCCGATCCCCACGCCGCCGGTCAGCATTTCCGCCGCGACGATCACCAGCCATGCGGTGCCGATTGCCAGACGGATGCCTGTCAGCATGTAAGGCAGCGTCGCCGGGAACAGGATCTTGGTGAAAACCTTCCACTCGGACAGGTTGAGCACCCGCGCCACGTTCATGTAGTCCTGCGGCAGCTGACGCACCCCCATTGCGGTGTTGATGATCATCGGCCAGATGCTGGAGATGAAAATCACCCAGATCGCGGCAGGATTGGCCGCCTTGAACACCAGCAGACCGATCGGCAGCCAGGCCAGCGGGGATACCGGCCGCAACATGCTGATGATGGGCGAGCTCATTTTGTCGATGAACTCAACGCGTCCGATGATGAAACCCATCGGAATGCCGATCAGTGCGGCCAGCCCGAAGCCGACGCCGACCCGACCTAAAGAGTTTAAAATATTCCAGCCGATGCCCTGATCGTTCGGCCCGTGCCGGTAGAACGGGTCACTGAACAGGGTTACTGCGGAATCCCAGGTTTTCATCGGTCCGGGAAGGGCCTCGCTGCTCTGTGACAAGATCATCCAGACCAGAATGAACAGCACGATACCGATGATCGGCGGAAGCAGCTGTTCGCCTAAATAGTGTTTCAGTTTCATCACGCTCTCACTTTGAAGCTGGCTGCATATTTCTTCGGGTCTTTGCCATCCCATATTGTGCCGTCCATCAGTTTCGAACTGCGCATCACGTCTTTGGGCACCGGCACTTTCACCTGAGATGCGGCCTGTTTGTACAGATCGATCTGGTTGATCTTTTTGGCGACAGCCAGGTAATCAGGATCTTCTTTCAACAGACCCCAGCGTTTGTGTTGCGTCAGGAACCACATGCCGTCGGACAGATAGGGGAAATTCACCGCGCCGTCGTTGCAGAACTTCATGTAATTAGGATCGTTCCACTTGCGGCCCAGTCCGTCCTCGTACTTGCCTTCCAGTCGCTGATCGATCACCTCCAGCGGACAGTTGACGTAAGACTTGTCGGCGATGATTTCGGCGACCTTGCGGCGATTGCCCATCTCGTCGATATATTTCGACGCCTCCAGCACGGCCATAATCAGCGCGCGTGCGGTGTTCGGATATTTATGGCTGAACTCGGCGGTACAGCCCAGCACTTTTTCGGGATGATCCTTCCAGATGTCCTGAGTGGTCGCAGCGGTGAAACCGACCTTGTCGTAGATGGCGCGGTTGTTCCACGGCTCGCCCACGCAAAAACCGTCCATGTTGCCGATGCGCATGTTCGCCACCATCTGCGGCGGCGGCACGGTGATGGTCTTTACATCGGAGAGCGGATTGATGCCGTGGCTGGCGAGCCAGTAATACAGCCACATCGCGTGCGTGCCGGTCGGAAAAGTCTGGGCGAAGGTGTAGTCGCGGTGTTCTGAATCCACCAGCTTCTTTAATGCAGCGCCGTTGGTCACGCCCTTGTCTTTCAACTGATTGGACAGCGTGATCGCCTGACCGTTGTTGTTGAGCGTCATCAGCACCGACATATCCTGTTTCTGTCCGCCTATCCCTAAGTGCACGCCATAAACCAGACCGTACAACACATGCGCTGCATGCAGTTCGCCGTTGGCGAGTTTGTCGCGCACCCCGGCCCATGACGCTTCCTTGGACAGGACGATCTTGATGCCGTATTTCTCGTCGAACTTCATCACTGACGCGATCACCAGTGAGGCGCAATCGGTCAGGGGAATGAAGCCGACCTTGACTTCTTTCAGTTCAGGCGCGTCCGAGCCGGCAGCCCAGGCCGCAGCTCTTGTTCCCATTGGCACCATGGACATAATCCCGGCAGCACCTAAAATCACGCCTGCTTGTTTCATGAATTCCCTCCGGTTGTTTTGTTCTGGTTCAGCCGCAAATTTTTGGGTTGTAATGATTTTCGAATCGTTCATTGCCAAATCTCCTTAATCGTTTTGTAAAAAGCAAAAGGCGTCCGACCGCGCTTAAACGCAGTGGGACGCCTTTGTCCGGTGTTGCAATTCTCCGAATCGTCGTTGATCCGTTGATGCAAATTACAAAGCAATACTCATGCCATAAAATTTATTTTAAATTAGTTATTATTAATCAATTAGTTACAAAATATCGATGCGATACGTACAGCCTGGTCGGAATAAGTAAAGAACCGCCTTGGTGCATGGGATGCTTCAAATGAGTGCATTTTTTGACTGAAGTGCGCTCGACGCAAGGCGGGATTTATTGCGCGGTGGCAGGCTGATTGAGGTTATCTGGCTATATACAGTGGAGGTACGTTTCAATGAAATTCAGAATCTATCGGCACACGACTTAGGTCGTGTGCCGATTTTACAGTCTGATTAGCTTTGTACCCAGGGGAAACCCGCCAAGCGCCAGCCATCCTTGGTGTTGCGATGTCCGTTGTTGTCCTTGTCGCCTTCGAATCCCTCCAGCACATTGTAGCAATCGCGGAAGCCGGCTTGAGTGGCGGCGGCAGCGGCAGTGCTTGAGCGATGCCCGCTGCGGCAAATGAAAAGTACCAGAGATTCCTTGTCAACCTGCTGCGCCATCTCCGCACTGAAGTTTGCATTGGGTTTCATGCCGGGATAAGTCAGCCACTCGATTTCGACCGCGCCGGGAATGCGCCCTACCCAGTCAAGTTCGGCGCGGCAACGCACATCCACCAGTTTCGCGCCGGGTGCGGACTGAAGAATTTCAAAAGCTTCGTCGGGATACAGCGCGCCTTCATAAGGCAGGTTTTTGTCTTTTGCGCGTTGTTGAGCAGCTTGCAGTATGGAAGTGATTTTTCCCATGATATTCTTTCCCGTTTCAGTTTAACGAATCATGCGCTATGCTGCGCATCACAGTTGCATACTAGCTTAATCGAAATGAAAACACACACGCAACCTTCATCCGCTGACAAAGAAGTTTTTGAACCGGCCGATCCCGAACGTTTTGCCGCTGCGCAAAAAAGCACCTGGGTGAGTATCTGCATCAATTTATTGTTGACGGCGCTTCAGGTGCTGGGCGGTTTCTTTGCGCATTCACAGGCCTTGATGGCCGATGGTCTGCATTCGATGTCGGATTTATTGTCTGATGTGCTGGTGCTGTTCGCCAACCGGCACGGCAACCGGCATGCGGATGCCAATCATCCTTACGGTCATGCCAGAGTTGAAACTGCGGCGACCTTGATACTGGGCGTTTTTCTGGCGGCCTTGGGTGTTGGCTTACTGGTGGCGGCCGCAATGCGTTTGCAGCATCCCGGCGCCCTGCAGGCGGTTAGCCCGCTGGGTCTGGCGATTGCCGTGCTGGCGCTGGTCGCCAAAGAAGGCATGTTCCGCTACATGCTGGCGGTCGCCCTCAGGGTGCGTTCACAGATGCTGGTGGCGAATGCGTGGCATGCGCGTTCCGATGCCGCTTCGTCACTGGTGGTCGTGGTCGGCATTATCGGCAATTTGCTGGGCTACACTTTTCTGGATCTGGTCGCAGCTGCGGTGGTGGGCGTGATGATTGCGCATATGGGCGGCAAGCTGGCGCTGGAAGCGCTGTCAGAACTGATCGATACCGGTCTGGACGCGGAAGAAGTGGAAGCCATCCGGCAAACCTTGCTGAAAACGCACGGGGTGCTGGGTCTGCATGATTTGCGTACCCGCAAGATGGCGGACAATGCGCTGGTCGATGCGCATATTCTGGTTGACCCCAGGATCAGCGTTTCCGAAGGACATTACATCGCCGAATCTGCACGTCATGCGGTACTGAATAACCACCACGTACTGGATGTGATGGTGCACATCGATCCGGAAGACGACATGCATGCCGGCCACAATGCCAAATTGCCCAGTCGACCCGTTTTACTGGCTCAGCTTGCCGAACGGCTGGGCGTTCCCGGCGTGGCGGACAATCGGGTCGTATTTCACTATCTGGACGGTCGGGTTGACGTGGAGTTGTATCTGCCTGCCAACCGGCAGACGGATGCTAAATTGTTGCAGGCGCGCTGTGACGAGTTGGTGCGCAATGATCCCCTGTTTCGCGTTATTCATATTCACAACGCACAACAATAGTGCGTGAGCGATCATTTTTGCACATGTTTGGTGCGATTTATTTTTGTGTTAGTTCGCAGGCTTATGGCACAATGGTGCCCTGACATGCAGAATGGGTTGGCACGATTTCTGCGTATGATATTTCGGGTAGTAGTTCACTGTTTGATTGATACTTTGGGAGAGAGTTATGTCGTTGTCGGCAAATGATGTGTTGCAAATGATTAAAGACCACGATGTCAAGTTCGTGGATTTCCGTTTTACCGATACACGCGGCAAAGAACAGCACGTTTCCGTGCCTGCCAAATACGTGGGTATGGACAAGTTTGAAGAAGGTCACGCATTCGATGGTTCTTCGATCGCCGGCTGGAAAGGCATTCAAGCGTCTGACATGTTGCTGATGCCGGATCCGTCTGCCGCTTATCTCGATCCGTTCATGGAAGACGTCACGCTGGTGATCACCTGCGACGTGGTAGAACCTACCGACGGCAAGGGCTACGACCGCGATCCACGTTCCATCGCCAAGCGCGCTGAAGCTTATCTGCAATCCTCCGGCGTGGGCGATACCGCTTACTTCGGTCCTGAACCGGAATTCTTCATCTTTGATTCGATTAACTGGAAGATCGACATGTCCGGTTGTTCGGTCAAGATCAACTCCGAAGAAGCCGCATGGTCTTCCGATGAAAAGTACGATGGCGGCAACACAGGCCACCGTCCAGTGGTCAAGGGCGGATATTTCCCGGTTCCTCCGGTCGACAGCCTGCACGACATTCGCGCAGCGATGTGTCTGATTCTGGAAGACATCGGCATCGAAGTCGAAGTGCATCACCACGAAGTCGCAACCGCAGGTCAATGCGAAATTGGTACCAAGTTCGACACCCTGGTACGTCGCGCCGACCAGACTCAGGCGCTGAAATACGTGGTGCACAACGTCGCTCACCAGCACGGCAAGACTGCAACTTTCATGCCTAAGCCTATCGTTGGCGACAACGGTTCCGGTATGCACGTTCACCAGTCGATCTGGAAGGACGGCAAGAACCTGTTCGCAGGTAATGGCTACGCAGGCCTGTCCGAAACCGCGCTGTACTACATCGGCGGTATCATCAAGCATGCTAAGGCATTGAATGCAATCACAAATCCTGGAACAAACTCCTACAAGCGTCTGGTTCCTCACTACGAAGCGCCGACCAAGCTGGCGTATTCTGCAAAGAATCGTTCCGCTTCGATCCGTATTCCTCACGTAGCGAGCGACAAGGCGCGCCGTATCGAGACACGTTTCCCGGATCCTACCGCTAACCCATACTTGTGCTTCGCGGCGCTGATGATGGCGGGTCTGGACGGTATCGCCAACAAGATTCACCCTGGCGATCCTGCTGACAAGAATCTGTACGACTTGCCACCGGAAGAAGATGCAAAGATCCCAACCGTTTGCTCATCTTTGGATGAAGCATTGGCCAATCTGGATAAGGATCGCGAGTTCCTGACTCGTGGCGGCGTATTCTCCAACGACTTCCTCGATGCTTACATCACATTGAAGATGGAAGAAGTCACGCGCCTGCGCATGACGACTCATCCGGTTGAGTTTGAAATGTACTACAGCATTTAATTTTTGCTGTCAGGCGGTAAAACTGAACGGGGCCTTGTGCCCCGTTTTTTTGTTCGTCAATTCCCCGCACAAAAATTTGTCAGGGCGGGAGTCATGCCCTATACTCATTCAGCCATTTTGCAGGAGAATGATGATGAAGTTCTGGATTTTACTTGTGTGCCTGATTCCCTCATTGGCAGTGGCCGATATCTACAAATCTGTCGATGCCGACGGGCATGTGACGTATTCGAGTGCACCGATTAAGGGCGCTAAAAAGATCGTTCTGACGCCATCGGGATCATCTGCACCGGATCATTCACGCGCCAGTGCTGCTTCACATGACTTTCCAAAGGTTAATGAAGATACTCAAAAGGGGCGGGACGGGTCGCGCCGGAAAATTCTGGAAGATGAACTGAAAGCGGAAGAAGGCTTGCTGAACACGGCCAGACAAGGCCAGCAGGTGGCGGAAGAGCATCGTCCGAAGGACAATGAACGGATCAAGGAATTGACCAAGCAGGTTGATTTGCATCAGACAAACATTGCGGCACTCAAAACAGAATTATCCAAGCTGAAGTAATCAAACTTGGCATGATTGTTGCTTTATATTTGGCATGCCTGACTTAACTCATCTTACACTGGACTCTCTTGCTACAGCCGTCATTCTGATGGATGGTGAACTGCGCGTGAATTATATGAATCCCGCTGCGGAAAACCTGTTCGAGGTGAGCGGCAAGAATCTGATCGGGAATACGCTCCAGCAAATTTTTGCAGATGCCGGGCAACTCGCTGCCGCAATGCAGCGCGCCGTAGAAAATAATGCCAGCTACATCGAGCATGAATTGATGCTGGCGACACATGGGCACAATAAATTACATGTCCGTTGTACTGTGACGCCTTTACAAAAAGGCCGGCTGTTGCTGGAGTTTCATCCGATGGACAGGCCGCTGAAGCTGGCACGGGAAGAGCAGATGCTCGACCAGACTCAGGCTAATCGTTTGCTGTTGCGCAACCTTGCGCATGAAATCAAGAATCCGCTGGGCGGCATACGCGGTGCGGCCCAGTTGCTCGAACAGGAACTGGACAAGCCGGCGCTGCGCGAATATACCCAGGTCATCATTCAGGAAGCCGACCGTTTGCGCTCACTGATGGAAAAACTGCTCACGCCACAAGGTAATGCACGGCACAGCGCGCTTAACATCCATGAGGTGCTGGAACGCGTGCGCTCGGTTGTGCTGGCAGAGCTGCCGGAAGGCCTGAGCATACAGCGCGATTACGATATCAGCCTGCCCGCGCTGATCGGCGACAAGGAACAATTGATTCAGGTGATCCTCAACATTGTGCGCAATGCCGCGCAGGCGATGCACGGGCAGGGGCGGATTATTCTGCGCACCCGTATCGCCCGCCAGGTAACCCTGTTCAAGCAGCGCCATCGTCTGGCGGTGATGGTTCAGATTATCGACAACGGGCCGGGCATTCCTCTTGAGTTGCGCGACAAGATTTTTTATCCGCTGGTCTCGGGGCGCGCCGATGGTCACGGACTGGGGCTGACGCTGGCGCAGGATTTTGTCAGCCAGCATCACGGCACGATCGAGTTCGACAGTGA
>JAPLQK010000056.1 GCA_026399735.1 Pseudomonadota bacterium | reverse complement strand
CCGGTGTGGTGGCGTTCATCTGCTACAAGGTGGTGGATATCACCATCGGCCTGCGTGTCACAGCAGAAGAAGAACGCGAAGGGCTGGATATCTCATCTCACGGCGAAACGGCTTACCACAACTAATTTTCTCTCATCTCCTCCTGGAGTCCTCCCGGACTCTATTTCAAGGGCACCGCACGGTGCCCTTTTTTTCACGCAACAACTTGGTGCGTAGCCACTTAGTTGTGCGGGGAATCAATGATGACATGACGGATATATCGTCATAGTCAGAATTGAGTTGTTTCACCAGACCCTTCACTGATGAAGCACCTCAATTCTGGACTAAGGCGTAAAAGCACGCCCAAGCCATCATTGATCAGAAACACGAGCCGTCAGGCGACATGCTCCGAGGGATAAACAGAATCTTAGCGCATGTTTTATTGCGCTTAGATTCTGTTTAGTGGTTTCATCAATGCCCTTGCGGCATTGCGGTTTTCACATGAAATACAAGCACGCAGTGCGACAATATTTCATGGGGAAGACCCTTGCGGTTTCACGCAACAACGGCGCCGCCGCCGTGCTACTGGCCTCGTAGTTTCTCCGGTTGATTTTGTGCATACCGGTTACCGGCCTGAAGATGAATGCACTGTTTTGGTGCATTTCGTGATTAAAGTATATATAACCATATGAATATATGGCTTTATTTGTTTGGCACTGATCTTGCGTACATACAGTGTTGAGTCCCAACAGGAACACTGACATGTTGAAAAGTATGCAAATGAATCTGAGCAATGATGAACGATCCTGGCTGCCGTATTTCGGCAAAACGGGGCGTCTGGCGATGGGTTGGGCTTGTTATTTGAATAAATGGCGTTATCCCATCCTTGAGGAAATATTTGAGTCCATCGCAGCCACCCGTGTGCGTCTCCTGTCTGAATGGACTGAACAGAAATGGTCGGCTCTGTCCGGCACATCCTTGCAGATTGTGCACGATTGGCCAAAAGTTGATGCGGAAATACTTGCAGAGAATTTACGTCTGGATGGCGATTTTTCCGAGTTGTTCGTGATCGACGAAAAAGGGCAGACGCTGCATTCGACCTTCCGGGATCGTCTGGGAAAAAGTGACCTCAATGCAAAGGCTATAGTCTGCGGGCTGAAGGATAAATTTCTGCATGGACCGTATCTTGACAATGCAACGCTCACTATGGGTTCGACCAGTTCACGTTTCCATGATGCTGTCACGCTGATGTTCTATTTGCCGCTGCGCAAGGATGGCGTGTTGCTGGGCGCGGTTTGCGGTCGGGTGCCCAATGATGTGTTGGGTGATTTGATCCAGCGCGAGGCAGGACATATCTTTCATGAATCAGGAGACAACTATCTGTTTATGGTGAAGGCCGGATTCGATGCATCTGTCCGACCTGGCACGGCGCTATCGCGTTCGCGGTTTGAAGATGACACGTTCAGCATGGGCGACAATCTGAAGCAGGGTGTGCGTACTGATTTTGGTCGTGTGGCTGTCAGGAATCATACGGAATTTGAGTTGATATTCAACGATCCGGCGACAGGGCAGTTGCATCCCGGTGTGCGTGAAACCATCCGTCATGGCAGGAATAGTTTTGTTACTTATCCTGGCTATTCTGATTACCGCCATATTCCGGTGATAGGGCAGGGCGTCACATTTTCCTTGCCGGGTTCGGCTGATGTATGGGGAATGATGTGCGAAGCCGACCTGGAAGAAGTGTATCGTTTCCGCAGTCTCAATTTCAGAATGATGTCGGTTTATCTGTCTATGGTTGCAGCGATTACGGCAATCAGTTTTGGCATTGAGCAAGTCTTCCAATCTGATGCGATCGTCATGAGTGGTGTGATTTGCTCGCTATTTTTTATGGGCAGTTTTGTACTGTATCGTTATGCCACACTGCCTGTCGGCCAGCGCTTGCGGGGCATGGTTGGCGTCATCCGTAATGTGGCTGAAGGGCATGGCAACCTGTCTCAACGCCTGGACCGGCAGGATGCCAGTCGCGATGAAGCGGGTGTGCTGGCGCTTTGGATAAACAGTCTGATCGATAATATCGACCGCACCATCGGCACCGTCCGTCATGGAACGGATGAGATGCTGAACAACCAGATGCGTATGGATGTGCGCAACAAGCAGGCAACGGTTGCTACAAATGAAGTGTTTGTCGCGGTACAGGACATTTTGCGGGCGTTGGAGCGGCAGATGAGCGACATTCATCAGGCGACCCGGACAACCAATGAGATGCGGCACGCTATGCAACAGGCGACAGATCGGGCGCGAGAACAAGTGTCCATGGTGCAGAATCGAACTCAGGATATTCGCAACTCGATCAAGGCTTCTTCTTCGACTATTTACTCACTTAGTGCAAGTACCGAAAAAATCGGTGAAATTGCCAAGGTAATCAACGGGATTGCTGACCAGACCAATTTGCTGGCACTCAATGCCGCCATTGAAGCTGCGCGGGCCGGTGAATTTGGCCGTGGCTTTTCAGTCGTGGCGGATGAGGTGCGCAAACTGGCTGAGCGCACCAGCAGCGCAACCCGGGAGATAAATCAGATGATCTCTGCTGTGCAGGATAAGGCACGGGATGCGGTTGCCATTATGGAACAGGGTGCAAACGGTATGGAGGAGGGTTTGCGGCTGGCCGAGGCTTCCACTGCAGATAACTCAGGTTCACAGGAGATCGTTGAGCGTATGTTTTCAACTATTTCACAGATATCGATGAGCGTTTCCGGCAGCGGCAGCAAAGTTCAGGGGGTGGCCTGTGCTGCGGATTTAATGAGTGATTCGCTGGGTGAGTTGAATTTTGCGATCGCAAACAGTCAGGAAGGCGCGCAAAAACTTCGCTTGCTGGTTAATCAATTTCAGATTACGGATGTTCGAGGGGAGCGCGGCTGATATGAATATGCATAACTTCAGCGCCATTAATAATCGGATCGTTGCGGACAGACCAAACCGTGTTACCGGTTTATTCAGGGATTTCATGATAAGCAGTGCATTTCAGCCTATATTCAGTCTGTCGCACAGAGATCCGGTAGGTTATGAAGCGCTTTGTCGGCCAGCTAATGCCGAAGGGCAGGCTGTTTCACCGCTCACCTTGTTCGGGCAGGTGAAAGATGAGTCAGATAATGTGCTGCTCGATCGATTGTGCCGTGCAATCCACGTACAGAATTTCGCCGGATTCTCGGATAAGTCATGGATTTTTCTGAATGTAAATCCCCTGGTGACTGTTTTAGGGAAAAACTATGGCTCCTTTTTCAAGGAGATGCTTGAGCAAAATAATATTGCCCCAAGTCAGGTGGTTGTTGAAATTCTTGAACAAGGTATTTATGACGAGTCCATCCTTTCAGCAGCCGTCAATTATTACAAAAATTTGGGATGCCTGATCGCGATTGATGATTTCGGTGCATCGCATTCCAATTTTGACAGGATCTGGAACATTCAGCCTGATATCGTTAAATTTGACCGCTCCATTATTGTTCAGGCGGAAACCAGTCCGATTGTACGCAAGGCGTTGCCCAATATGGTGAGCCTGATTCAGGAACTTGGCTGTATCGCGTTAATGGAGGGGGTTGAAACTGAACAGCAGGCACTGATCTCGATAGATTCCAACGTGGATTTGGTTCAAGGTTATTACTTCGGGTATCCGAGAGCCATGCTTGTCGATCAATCTGAACAGATTAACGTGCTCTCGGAGTTGCGCGATAAACACACGGCGTTTTCGGCTGTCACAAGAATGCGTTACCGCGATGCGGTGGATCAGTGTCTGATTGAGTTCAAGGCCGTGTTGCACACTATCAAAGCCGGACGAGAGTTGCCTGAGAATGCATGTGAAAGATTGCTGACATTACCTGGCGTGATGCGCATCTATTTTCTGGATGAAGAAGGCTATCAAACAGGCGGGAATATACTCAAATGCCCGCTGCCGGAATATGCAGACCCGCGCTATAAGCCTTTATCTGAGGCTGTCGGCGCGAACTGGTCCAGACGCTATTATTTCAGGCAGGCGATGCTGAATCCGGGTGAAGTTCAGATAACTCGCCCCTATCGTTCGCTGACAGGAAAAAGCCAGTGCATCACCATTTCTGAGCTGGTCGATACGCCGGCAGGACGGTTGGTGGTGTGTTTGGATTTGGACTGGAACTAGCGGTTTGCAGCAAGATTTCATGTGGATGCAAGTTGGGCGCAGATAGTTGATTCGGTGTGACAACTTGTTTCAGGTGTGTTGAATGTACGGGGGAGGCAGCTTGAGGCGGATACTGATTATTGACGATGTGCGAGATCGAGCAGCTTGGTTGAAAGCCAGTCTTGAGCTTGCCGAGTATGATGTTGTCGGCGCATTGACTTGGGAGCAGGTTGATGAGCGTTCGATTCAGGCGGCATCGGCTGATGTCATCATCGTCGATGCCAATGCGCCGGGGCGCGATACGCTGGAACAGATCAGTCTGATGTCCAGGACGCTGGAAAAACCGGTGGTGGTGCTGGGCGGGCAGAAAGATCAGCACAGTATTCAGGCAGCCATGCAAGCCGGGGTAAGTGCGTATGTGGCGCATACGGTGCAGGGCGAAGATCTGAGCGGCATTATACAAGTGGCGGCGGCCAGGTTTGCCGAGCACAAGCGTCTGCGCGATGAACTGAAGGAAGCAAAGAGTCAGCTGGTCGAGCGCAAGCTGGTGGACAGGGCCAAGAGCATCCTGATGGAAGATAAAGGATACAGCGAGCCGGAGGCCTATAAGCGAATGCGAAATCTGGCGATGAGCAAGGGAAAGCGTATTGCTGAGATTGCCGAAGCCATCATTCTGGCAAAAGAGCTGAGCATATAAATGCAGGCGGCCTTGAATCCCGGTTTTTGACAAGCTGTGCAGGAAAGTGATTACTATTTTCGAAAAGAGTTGACGTAGGATTTTTGATCTCTATAATGCGCACCTCTTCGCCGGAACAGTGGTTGAAACGAAGCTGACGGGAAACCGGATGCTCCAGGAATTGAGAATGATTCGGTTTCGCCGGTTTTGGTAAAAGAATCAAAAGGTTTCAAAATGTAGTTGACAAGATGTTTTAAGTCTCTATAATGCTGACCTCTTCGCTGCAAAGCGAACGCTCTTTAAAAACATAAATTAAACAATCGACGAGTGTAGGTGCTTGATTTTTGGTAGTTATCCGGCCTTTATTGGCATTAAAAGTGATAGCGACTTTAAAATATAGTAGTGCTTACGCAAAGTCGAAAAAAATCATGTTAAGTGATTTTCTTTGAGTAAGATCGGTTCTGCAGAGAACCAAAACAGGTATTGAACTTAAGAGTTTGATCCTGGCTCAGATTGAACGCTGGC
>JAPLQK010000043.1 GCA_026399735.1 Pseudomonadota bacterium | reverse complement strand
TGGCGTGGAAATATCGGTCGAGGGCGATCGTTCACAAATCATGCGTCTGATTGACCTGCTGCAAAGCGAACCGCCTGCGCGCGCTCGTGTGGAAAAAATTACGCATGATCTGACACAAGCGGTCACCGGCTTGCAGGGTTTTGGCATCAAGGCAAGTATGAGCGGACGTGTGCAGACCGGCATCGCACCTGACATGGCGATCTGTGCCGAATGCCTTTCGGAATTGTTCGATGCTGCAAATCGTCGTTATCGTCATCCCTTCATCAATTGCATACATTGCGGCCCGCGCTATACGCTGACGGCGCGACTGCCCTATGACCGCGCCAACACCAGCATGGCGAAATTCATGCAATGCCCGGCCTGCCGGCACGAATACGACACGCCCACCACACGCCGCTTTCACGCACAGCCCAATGCCTGTCCAGAATGCGGGCCGCGCTTGCAACTGTATGACGAGCGCTGGCGGCCGGTCGTATCGGATGATGAGATATTTGCTGCCGCAGCGCGCATCCGTGCAGGACAGATTGTGGCCGTCAAAGGCGTGGGCGGCTTTCATCTGGTGTCTGATGCGCATAACGCAGCTTCCGTTGAGCGCTTGCGCAGCGGTAAACAGCGCGATGAAAAACCTTTCGCCGTGATGGTGCTCAATCGTCTTTCTGCTGCGCGCTATGCACAATTTATAGAACATGAGGCGGCATTGCTGGAAGCTGGCGAGCGCCCGATAATATTATTAAATAAATCAGATACTTGCGATGTGGAATTGTCTGGTATCGCGCCCGGCTTATCCAATATCGGACTGATGCTGCCCTATACGCCGCTGCATTACCTGTTGTTCCACGAATTGCTCGGAAAACCGGCGGGTACAAACTGGCTGTATCAAGTGAATCAGCTGGCGCTGGTGATGACCAGCGCCAATCCCGGTGGCGAGCCGCTGGTCATCAATGAAGCGCAAGCGCGTCAGCAGCTTGGCGGTTTGGCCGATGCATTTTTGACGCATGACCGTGAAATATTGCAGCGCTGCGACGACAGTGTGATGAAATGGCAGGGGGCTGCGCCGGTATTTATACGCCGTGCACGCGGATACACTCCGCGCCGAATTTTGCTGTCTGATGGCGGCCCGTCGATACTGGCTTGCGGGGCAGGGCTGAAAAATACCGTGTGTATCACGCGCGGCAATGAAGCCTTCGTATCGCAGCACATCGGGGATCTGGATTTTGCCGGCACCAGGCAGATGTTGGAAGAGACCGTAGCTCATCTGTGCGAGATTCTCGATGTCATACCGCAAGCAGTGGCACACGATCTGCATCCGGACTATTACAGCACGCAGTTCGCGTTAGCCTTCGCCGCCCAATACGATTTGCCCGTCATTACCGTGCAGCATCACCACGCCCATATCGCGGCGGTTTGCGCCGAGCATCGCGTTACTAAACCGGTGCTGGGACTCGCGCTCGATGGCGTTGGGCTGGGTGCTGACGGCAGCGCCTGGGGCGGCGAGCTGTTGCTTGTGGATGGCGCGAACTGCCGGCGTCTGGGGCATCTGGCGCCGCTATGTATGCCGGGCGGCGACCATGCCGCGCGGGAGCCGTGGCGTATGGCATCAGCCGTGCTGCATGCTCTGGGACGCGCCGATGAGATAAACGTGCGCTTTGCCCGTCAGCCGGGTGCTGCAACGATCGGCACGATGCTGGAACGCGGCATCAATTGCCCAGCCACTTCCAGTATGGGGCGCCTGTTCGATGCTGCGGCAGGACTGCTGGGCGTGAGCGCTGTGCAGTCCTTTGAAGGGCAGGCCGCGATGCTGCTGGAAGGGCTGGCACAAAAATATGGCCGTATCCTGCCGATGGCGGGAGGTTTTCAAATCGAGGCTGACGGTGTACTCAATTTTGCGCCCTTGTTAGCGAGTTTGAGCGACTGCAACAATGCCGGTTTTGGTGCGGCGCTGTTCCACGCGACGCTGGCAGAAGGTCTGGCGGTTTGGGCGATGAAGGTCGCCGTCGAAAACAGGCTGGACAGCGTGGCGCTGGCGGGGGGGTGTTTTCTGAATAATGTGCTGACGAAAGCGCTGACAGAGCGGCTTGCCGGGTTGAACGTGTTGACGGCACAACGGCTGCCGCCCAGCGACGCTGGCATTTCGCTGGGACAGGCATGGGTTTCTCAGCGTTTTAAATAAACCCTGATGTGTCGTTCAGGCTGTTGCCAGTTTTCGCACCACATCTGCGATCTGCTGTGCGGATTGTTCGACCAGTTGCTTGTCTTCGCCTTCAACCATCACGCGCAACAGCGGCTCGGTGCCGGACGGGCGCAACAGCACGCGTCCACGGCCATCCAGTGCCTGTTCCACTTGCGCAACGGCAGCTTTGACATCCGCATGCCCCAGACAATCAACCCCACGGGCAACCCGTACATTGATGAGTATTTGAGGGTATAGCTGCAAGCCGCCCGCAGCATCGCTCAGGCTCTGGTTTTGAGTGCGCAACGCATGCAGCACTTCCAAAGCTGAGACGATGCCGTCGCCGGTGCTGTGTTTATCCAGGCAAATGATGTGACCGGAATTCTCGCCGCCGAGCTGCCATCCCTGCTGCTGCAATAACTCCATCACGTAGCGATCGCCCACCTTTGCACGCAGAAACGGGATGTCCATTTTCTGCATCGCATGTTCGAATGCCAGATTGGTCATCAGCGTACCCGCAACGCCACCACGCAGGCGTCCCTGTTCATGACGATGACGGGCTATCACATAGATCAGCTGATCGCCGTCGTAAAGCACGCCGGCACTGTCCACCATCACCAGTCTGTCGCCGTCACCATCCAGCGCAATGCCCAGATCGGCCTGATGCTCGACGACAGCCTTGCGCAGATTTGCCGGTGCCGTTGCACCATAACCATGATTGATGTTTTTGCCATCCGGATGCACGCCGATGGCAATGACTTCCGCGCCCAACTCGTGAAACACGTGCTGGGCGATGTGATAGGTCGCGCCGTGCGCACAATCAACTACGATTTTCATGCCGCGCAAATTCATCGAAGTCGGGAAGGTACTCTTGCAAAATTCGATATAGCGGCCAACGGCATCATCAAGGCGTTTGGCCTTGCCCAGATGAGCGGGAGAGTCGATTTTGATTGGTTCCTCCAACCCGGCTTCAATCGCATGTTCGATTTCATCGGGCAGCTTTGAACCGCTGGCAGAAAAGAACTTGATGCCGTTATCTTCATACGGATTGTGCGAGGCTGAAATGACTATGCCTGCCTGCAAACGCAACGTGCGGGTCAGGTAAGCAACTGCGGGGGTGGGGATAGGTCCTGCCAGAAACACATCGACGCCGGCTGCAATCAGGCCTGCCTGCAGCGCTGACTCCAGCATGTAGCCGGAGATACGCGTGTCCTTGCCGATCAATACTGCCGAGCGCTGCCCCGTGGTGTGCTCAACACCGGCCAGAACGCGCCCTGCGGCATAGCCCAGACTCATCACAAATTGCGGCGTGATCGGAAAATCGCCCACCCGACCGCGTATGCCATCGGTACCAAAATATTTTTTGCTCATTGTATTTCCCCGTTTATTGCATTCCAGATTTTTAATGCATCCACTGTGGCTTTCACATCATGCACACGCACAATATTCGCGCCTCGCTGTACGGCGATTAACGCGGCGGCGACACTGGCTGACAGGCGATGCGCCGCATCCTGCCCGGTGAGTGTACCCAGCATTGATTTTCTGGACAGACCCGCCAATATGGGCACACCGAGTTGTTTAAATTTTTCCAGTTCGCGCAGCAGGGCGAGATTATGCACCAGTGTTTTGCCAAAACCAAAACCCGGATCGATGACGATGCGTGAACGGGCAATACCGGCTGACTCCGCCGCCAAAATACGTGCATGTAAAAACTCGCAAACTTCGCTCACCACATCCTGATATTCGGGTTGCATCTGCATGGTTTGCGGATTGCCCCGCTTGTGCATCAGGCACACGGCAACGCAACTGTTCGCGACGGCCTTCATTGCATCTGCGTCTAGCAGCGCATTGATGTCGTTGACCATGCAAACACCTGTCGCTATTGCCGCTGTCATCACTTCAGGTTTGAACGTGTCTATTGAAACGGGAAAGTCCTGCAACTTTTCGATGACAGGTAACACCCGGTCCAGTTCCTGTTGAACACTGACGGGTGCCGCGCCAGGCCGGGTGGATTCTCCACCGATGTCGATGATGTCCGCGCCTTCCGCAATCAGTTGATGTGCGTGAGCTACAGCGGCATCGCGCTGACTGTGCAGTCCGCCATCGGAAAAGGAATCTGGCGTGACATTAAGGATGCCCATCACCAGCGGACGGGAGAGATCAAATTGGAAGGAGTCGCAGTGAAAAAACATGTGAAGGGAGAAGGGAGAAGGAAAAAGGGAGAAGGGCAGCGGGTTTCCCCTTCCTTCTTCCCCCTTTACACTTCCCGGTCTTTCAGATTTCCTGCGCGGGTTGCGTAGGTGCCGCCGGTGGAGCGGGTTCAACTGCAGGTGCGGTAGGTGCCTGATCCTGAGGCGGTTTCGGTGTTTTGCTGTACTGGTTGGGCTTAGGAGGGCGCGGTGGATTGCCATCCATGATGTCGTTGATCTGGTCCGCATCTATGGTTTCCCATTCCAGCAGTGCATGGGTCATCGCTTCGATCTTGTCGCGATGCGTTTCGATCAGATTACGCGCCAGTGCATATTGCTGATCGATGATGCGGCGGATTTCGTTATCTACTTTTTGCATGGTCGCTTCGGAAATGTTTTTGTGGGTGGTAACCGAACGTCCCAGAAAAACTTCACCCTCGTTTTCGCCGTACACCATCGGGCCTAACGCATCAGACATACCCCACTGTGTGACCATCTTGCGCGCCATATCGGTTGCACGTTCGAAATCGTTAGATGCGCCGGTGGTCATCTGATGCATGAAAACTTCTTCGGCAATGCGTCCGCCAAACAGCACCGCGATGGTAGACAGGATGCGTTCCTTGTCCATGCTGTAGCGGTCTTCGGACGGCAATTGCATCGTCAATCCCAACGCGCGACCACGCGGAATGATCGTCACCTTGTGTACCGGATCGGTTTTTGGCATTAGTTTTGCGACGACGGCATGGCCTGACTCATGGTAAGCCGTGTTGCGACGTTCTTCTTCAGGCATCACCATCGAACGGCGTTCTGCACCCATGAATATTTTGTCTTTGGCCGCTTCAAAATCGTCCATTTCGACAAAACGCTTGGTGCGACGCGCGGCAAACAGCGCGGCTTCATTCACCAGATTGGCCAGATCCGCACCCGACATACCGGGGGTTCCGCGTGCAATCACGTTCGCGTCCACATCCGGCGCACAAGGTACTTTACGCATATGCACCATCAATATTTGTTCGCGGCCGCGAATGTCCGGCAACGGCACGACAACCTGGCGATCGAAACGTCCCGGGCGCAGCAAGGCCGCATCCAGCACATCCGGACGATTGGTCGCTGCGATCACGATTACGCCGGAAGCGCCTTCAAAGCCGTCCATTTCGACCAGCAGGGCGTTCAGTGTCTGTTCGCGTTCATCGTTACCGCCGCCCAGACCTGCACCGCGCTGACGGCCGACTGCATCGATTTCGTCGATAAAGATGATGCAAGGCGATTGTTTCTTGGCTTGCTCAAACATGTCGCGCACACGGGCCGCGCCTACACCGACAAACATTTCAACAAAATCCGAACCGGAAATCGAGAAGAAAGGGACTTTTGCTTCACCTGCAATCGCTTTTGCCAGCAAGGTCTTGCCGGTACCCGGGCTGCCGACCATCAGCACGCCACGCGGAATGCGACCACCCAGATTCTGAAATTTGGTCGGGTCGCGCAGGAAGTCGACCAGTTCGGAGACTTCTTCCTTGGCTTCATCGCAACCGGCCACATCGGCAAAGGTCAGGCGTTCCTTGGCTTCATCCAGCAGGCGTGCCTTGCTCTTGCCAAATGAGAAAGCGCCGCCTTTGCCGCCGCCCTGCATCTGGCGCATAAAGAATACCCAGACACCGATCAGTAAAATCATCGGGAACCAGGAGACGAAGAGATTCATCAGGAAGGACTGCTCTTCTTCCGGTTTGGCTTCAATATTTACGCCATTTTTGAGCAGATCGGACACCATCCAAAGATCGCTGGGTGCATAGGTGCTGATGCGCTTGCCTTCGGTCGTCGTCGCATTCAGGGTGCGTCCTTCGATCACGACTTTGACAATCTGGCCTTTCTTGACTTCATCAAGGAATTGCGAGTAGTCGAGGTGCGCCTGTGCCGTCTGTTGCTGACGCGTATTGAACTGATTGAATACCGTCATCAAAACCAGCGCCACAACCAGCCAGATTGCAATACTTTTAAAATTGTTCAAGATATTTCCTTAAATAATGCATTACTACAGAAGTATGACATTAGACTATGTATCAGATCATTACTCAAGTTTTCCGGTACCCAGCAGATACACTTCGCTGCTGCGGTCGCGGGAAGCCTTCGGTTTTCGTGCCACTACACGTTCAAATCGGGTGCGCATCAATTTCATGTAGGTTTCAAATCCCGTTCCTTGAAACACCTTGACCAGAAAACTCCCATCCGGGGTCAGGTGTTCAAAGGCGAATTCCATTGCCAGCTCAGCAAGATAAATCGATCTGTCCTGATCTACAGCCCCGACTCCGCTGAAGTTGGGGGCCATATCCGAAATTACAAGTGCAACCGGTTTGCCTTGCAGGCTTGTTTCCAGTTTTTTCAGCACGTCTTCATCACGAAAATCGCCCTGTATGAATTCAACGCCGCGCAATGGTTCGAGCGGCAGCAGATCGAGCGCGATGACTTTACCGGTTTGCCCTACGATTGCACCCGCCACCTGGCACCAGCCGCCGGGGGTTGCGCCCAGATCGACGATCACCATGCCAGACTTGATCAAATGATCCTTGTCGTTGATTTCCAGTAATTTGTAAGCAGCGCGTGAACGATAGCCATCTTTCTGTGCTTGCTGCACAAAAGGATCGTTAATATGCTCTCGCATCCATTGTTTACTGGTTTTGGAAGGCTTCATCGTTTAGAATCCACACCTTAAGATATTAATGAGAAAATTATGTTATCACTGACCGTCGCAGAACGCCTCGCCCTGAAGGGCCGCGCACACCAATTAAAA
The DNA here is from genome assembly GCA_026399735.1 of Pseudomonadota bacterium. Lineage (GTDB taxonomy): Bacteria > Pseudomonadota > Gammaproteobacteria > Burkholderiales > Gallionellaceae > Gallionella. The sequence goes on along the minus strand of JAPLQK010000043.1, from coordinate 5,174 downwards.
CCAACTGTCATGATAGGCAATGCGGGTTTGACTGAATCCGTGTTGAAGGAAATCGCGTTAAGCCTAAAACTCCACGAACTCATCAAAATTCGCGTCATGGCAGAACGTGCAGATCGTGAAACCATTCTGACCGAGATATGCACCCAGTTAAACGCGGCACCGGTGCAGCATATCGGCAAAATATTGGTAATCTATCAGGCCAACCCTGACGCAAATAAAATCGAAATTCGTCAAATGCCACGCCATAAAGGCAAAAAACCGCTGACCAAGAAACAATTGGGTAATAGGTAAAATAGCGTAGGTCGGGTTTTAACCCGACATGTCGGGCTGAAGCCCGACCTACAGCTAGATGTATTGCACCTCAATCAATTCGTACTCCCTGATGCCGCCCGGCGTCTTCACTTCGGCCACATCACCGCCGCTCTTACCGATCAACGCGCGTGCAATCGGTGAACTGATCGAAATCTTGCGTTCCTTGATATTTGCTTCATCGTCGCCGACGATCTGATAGGTCACCACGTCGCCGCTGGAGGTTTCCTCCAGAATCACGGTGGCGCCAAATACACAACGCCCGCTGGCATTGAGCGTAGTCGGATCGATGATCTGCGCGCTGCCCAGTTTGCCTTCCAACTCGATGATGCGCCCTTCGACGAATCCCTGTCTGTCCTTGGCGGCTTCATATTCGGCATTCTCGGACAGATCTCCTTGTGCGCGCGCTTCGGAAATTGCATTGATTACCCAGGGACGTTCGACCGTCTTGAGCTTGTGCAACTCTTGACGCAGTTTATTCGCGCCAATTAAAGTCAAAGGAATCTTGATCATACTGAAACTTTCTAAAATATTAGAGACCAGCGTCTGCTTGTCGTTTATGTTGCGTCTGCACGTCATAGACCTGCAAATCGTCGAGGTGGTGCATACCCACGCAGGCGGCGCGGGCGCCTGCCAGCGTTGTGTAATAGGTCACGCGCCCCTGCAAGGCGGCATTCCGGATGGAATAAGAGTCGCGCATCACGGCAGGTTTGCTTTCGACCGTATTGATAATGAGGTTGACTTCGCCGTTTTTGATCATATCAACGATGTGAGGACGCCCTTCGCCTACCTTGTTCACCAGTTTCACGGCAACACCCGCAGCCTCAATGGCCGCTGCCGTGCCGCGCGTCGCCAGCATGGTGAAGCCTAGTTTCGCCAGTGAGCGGGCGACTTCAACTGCGCCTGACTTATCCGCATCGCGCACGCTGATGAATACGTTGCCTTCTTTCGGTAGTTTGACGGAGGCTGCCAGTTGTGACTTGACGAAGGCTTCCGCGAACGTCTCGCCTACACCCATCACTTCGCCGGTGGATTTCATTTCAGGTCCCAGAATGATGTCCACGCCCGGGAATTTGATGAACGGGAATACCGCTTCCTTTACCGAGTAATACGACGGCACAACTTCACAGGTCACGCCTTGCTGCGCCAGACTTTGCCCGGCCATACAGCGTGCTGCGATCTTGGCCAACGGCACGCCGGTGGCTTTTGAGACAAATGGTACGGTACGCGAAGCGCGAGGATTCACTTCCAGCACGTAGACCGTCTCACCCTGAATCGCAAACTGAACGTTCATCAGTCCGACAACGTTCAGTGCGCGTGCCATCGCGACCGTCTGGCGACGCAATTCATCCTGCATCGCGGACGATAAGCTGAACGGCGGCAAGGAGCAGGCTGAATCGCCCGAATGCACGCCAGCTTCTTCAATGTGTTCCATGATGCCGCCGATGATGACGTCCATACCATCGGACACCGCATCCACATCCACTTCAATCGCATCGTTCAGAAAGCGGTCGAGCAGGATAGGCAGGCGCTCAGGGTAGGTGATCGACATGATTTCGGCGTCACGCATGTAGCGTTCCAGATCAACCTGTTCATGGATAATCTCCATCGCACGTCCGCCCAGCACGTTGGATGGGCGCATCACCAGCGGATAACCGATGGCAGCAGCGCCGGCCAGACCTTCACTGACGGTGCTTGCGGTACGGTTCGGCGGCTGTTTTAAATCAAGCGACATCAGCATCTGTTTGAAGCGTTCGCGATCTTCCGCGCAATCGATCATGTCAGGGGAGGTGCCGATAATCGGTACGCCGTTCTTTTCCAGACCGCGCGCCAGGCTCAACGGCGTCTGACCGCCGTATTGCACGATCACGCCGACCGGCTTTTCAACGGCCACCACTTCCAGCACGTCTTCCAGCGTCAACGGTTCGAAATACAGGCGATCAGAGGTGTCGTAGTCGGTGGATACGGTTTCCGGATTGCAGTTGACCATGATGGTTTCATAGCCGTCCTCGCGCATCGCCAGCGCGGCATGCACGCAGCAATAATCGAACTCGATACCCTGTCCGATACGGTTAGGGCCTCCACCTAACACCATGATTTTTTTGTTATTTGTAGGCGCAGCTTCGCATTCCTCTTCATAGGTGGAATACATGTACGCGGTGTCGGTGGAAAATTCTGCAGCACAGGTATCGACGCGTTTGTAAACCGGCTTCACGCCCAGCGCATGGCGATAGGCGCGCAGTGCGGCAGCATCGGTATCCAGCAACGCGGCCAGGCGTGCATCGGCAAACCCGCTGCGTTTGAAGGTGCGCATCTCGTCTGCATTAATACTTTCCAGCGTGCGACCGGAAAGCGACTGTTCCTGACGAACAAGATCTGCGATCTGTACCAGAAACCAGCGGTCGATTTTGCTGACATTAAACACATCTTCCACGCTCATGCCAAGACGGAAGGCATCCGATACCGCCCAGATACGGTCAGGACCCGGATTGCGCAACTCGGCTTTGATCGCATCGAGATTGTCATACTTGGTATCCAGACCGTTCACGCCGACTTCCAGGCCGCGCAATGCTTTCTGGAATGATTCCTGGAATGTTCGGCCAATCGCCATCACTTCACCGACCGACTTCATCTGGGTTGTCAGGCGGTCATTGGCTTGCGGGAACTTTTCAAACGCGAAACGCGGTATTTTGGTGACGACATAGTCGATGGTCGGCTCAAACGAGGCCGGGGTTGCACCGCCGGTAATGTCGTTCTGCAATTCATCCAGCGTAAAACCGACTGCCAGCTTGGCTGCGATTTTGGCGATCGGGAAGCCGGTCGCTTTGGAGGCCAGCGCAGAGGAACGCGATACGCGCGGATTCATTTCGATCACCACCATGCGCCCGTCATCCGGGTTGATGGAGAACTGGACGTTGGAGCCGCCGGTTTCCACGCCGATTTCGCGCAACACGGCCAAAGAGGCATCGCGCATGATCTGGAATTCCTTGTCGGTCAGCGTCTGCGCAGGCGCGACGGTAATCGAGTCGCCGGTATGCACGCCCATCGGGTCAAGATTTTCAATCGAGCAGATGATGATGCAATTGTCATTGCGGTCGCGCACCACCTCCATCTCGTACTCTTTCCAACCGAGCAGGGACTCTTCAATCAACAGTTCCTTGGTGGGCGATGCTTCGAGTCCGCCCTCGCAGATGGTAATAAATTCTTCGCGGTTGTAGGCAATACCGCCGCCGCTGCCACCCATCGTGAAAGACGGGCGTATCACGGTCGGGAAACCCATCATCTGCTGCACCTGCAGCGCTTCTTCCATGCTGTGCGCAATCGCCGAACGCGCAGACGCAAGACCGATACGGTTCATCGCCTGTTTGAATTTTTCGCGGTCTTCGGCCATATCGATGGCTTCTCGCGAGGCGCCGATCATCTCGACGTTATACTTTTCAAGTACCCCGTGATGCGCCAGATCAAGCGCGCAATTCAATGCAGTCTGTCCGCCCATGGTCGGCAGAATCGCATCAGGGCGCTCCTTTGCAATGATCTTTTCGACGATTTGCCAGGTAATAGGCTCAATGTAGGTCGCATCCGCCATATTCGGATCAGTCATGATCGTCGCCGGATTCGAGTTTACCAGCACCACGCGGTAACCTTCTTCGCGTAGCGCCTTGCAGGCTTGCGCACCGGAATAGTCGAATTCGCACGCCTGCCCGATGACGATAGGGCCTGCGCCGATGATGAGTATGGATTTCAGATCAGTACGTTTTGGCATATTTTTGCGGGAAGGGGGAATAGGGGAAAAAGAGAAGGGTGAAGGGTGAAGGGTGAAGGGTAAACCCCCGCGCCCAAAACCCGTCCCTTCTCCCTTCTCCAGATCCCTCTTACTTCCTCTTCTCCATCATTCCAACAAATTTATCAAACAAGCTGTCCACATCGTGCGGGCCGGGACTCGCTTCTGGGTGTCCCTGGAAGCAAAATCCATCGAACAGCGAGACATGGGTTGCGCGCGCATTTGCAGGCAAACTTGCGGCATCTACTGCAAAGCCGTGATTCTGGCTGGTAATCATCACGTGGCGTGTGGCCAGATCCTGTACCGGATGGTTGGCGCCGCGATGACCAAACTTCATCTTCACTGTTTTAGCGCCGATCGCCAGACCCAGGATCTGATGTCCCAGACAAATGCCGAACAGCGGAATATCAGCCGCCAATACCTGCTGCGTGGCATGAATTGCATAATCGCACGGTTCAGGATCGCCGGGACCATTCGATAAAAATACGCCGTCCGGTTTCATCGACAATACTTCAGCCGCAGAAGTTTTTGCCGGAACAACGGTAATCCTGCAGCCGCGTTCAGCCAGCATGCGCAAAATATTACGCTTCACGCCAAAGTCGAAAGCAACCACGTGACAGGTTTTCTGTTTACCGTTTTCGGTTTTTACAGTGGCCAGTGCCTCGCTTGTTACTTTATCTTGTCCGTGAACTGAACCCAGATCCCATACACCTTCTGTCCATTCGTAAGGCTGGTCGCAGGTCGCGACCTGAGCCAGATCCATGCCGGCAAGCCCCGGAAAACTACGTGCTGCAGCCAAAGCCGCTACTTCATCGGTGCCGCTGGCGATACAGCCGCTCTGCGCACCTTTTTCGCGCAGAATGCGCGTGAGTTTGCGGGTATCGATGCCGGCGATGGCAACGACATTGTTGGCTTTCAGATAGTCGGGCAGCGACTGTGTGCTGCGCCAGTTACTCACCGTCAGCGACAAATCGCGTATCACCAGACCGCTGGCAAACACCTGACGGGATTCGACATCCTCGTCATTCACGCCGACATTGCCGATATGCGGACAAGTCAATGTCACAATTTGTCTGCAATAGGA
>JAPLQK010000086.1 GCA_026399735.1 Pseudomonadota bacterium | reverse complement strand
ATTGGTGCCGCCTATCGGATTCGAACTGATGACCTACCGCTTACAAGGCGGTTGCTCTACCAACTGAGCTAAGGCGGCGTGGTGAAATACAACATCTTTTGCAAACTGGTGGGTCGGGCGAGATTCGAACTCGCGACCAACGGATTAAAAGTCCGCTGCTCTACCGGCTGAGCTACCGACCCGCTGCAAGGAGCGCGAATTATACGTATTCAGCGCGCCGTGTCAATAAAGAATGTTGATTAATTCAACTTTGATGACGGTAACGAGTCGGATCAACCACTCCGGCGGCTTCAAATCCGGCGCTGCGCAGACGACATGAGTCACATACCCTGCACGCACGCCCTTCATCATCGGCCTGATAACAGGAAACCGTTGCCGCATAATTCACACCCAGCAAGGTTCCCTGCCGGATGATTTCCGCCTTGGAGAGATGCAGCAAAGGCGCGTGCAAAGTCAGCGGATGCCCCTCTACGGCCGCCTGAGTGGCCAAATTGGCCATGCGCTCAAACGCGTCGATATAAGCCGGACGGCAATCCGGATAACCGGAATAATCCACCGCATTCACGCCGATAAAAATATCCTGCGCATGCAACACCTCAGCCCAGGCCAGCGCCAGCGACAACATGATGGTGTTGCGTGCGGGCACATAGGTCAGCGGAATTCCGGCCGAGGCATGTTCCGGTACGGCAATATTGTTATCCGTCAAAGCCGAGCCGCCAAAGCCGGTCAGGTCGATGTTGACCACCCGATGTTCACGGGCGCCTGAAGTTTGTGCGACGCGCTCAGCCGCAGCCAGTTCGGAATGGTGCCGCTGGCCGTAGTCCACACTGAGCGCATAGCAGGTATAGCCCTGTGCATGCGCCATCGCCAGCACCGTTGCCGAATCCAGCCCGCCCGATAACAATACGACGGCGTTCTTCATTGGTTTTCCCTCAATGGCCCGCCTCGTTGTTCCATAGTATTTTGTGAAGTTGCAACTGGAAGCGCACCGGCAAGCCATCCCGCAATATCCAGTCTGCCAGTTGTGTGGGACTCAGTTCACCTTGCGCCGGCGAGAACAGCACCTCGCATTGATCGGCAAGGTGGTATTGAGCCAGAATTTGACAGGCCCAGTTGTAATCATTTTCGTCGCACAACACGAATTTAATTTCGTCATGCGGGGTCAGCAGCTCCAGATTTTCCCAGCGGTTTTTGTCAGCTTCGCCGGATGCAGGGGTTTTGATGTCCACCACACGCATCACCCGCACATCCACAGCACTGATATCCAGCGCACCGCTGGTCTCCAGCGACACCTGATAGCCGGCATCACAGAGCGCCGAGAGCAGCGGCAGACAGTTTTTCTGTGACAACGGTTCGCCGCCGGTCACGGTAATGTAGCGCGTCTTATATTGAGCGACTTGTTTGAGAATTTCGGTCAGTGTGACGTTTTTCCCGCCGGTAAATGCGTAGGCGGTATCGCAATAAACGCAACGCAGCGGACATCCGGTCAGGCGGATAAAAACGGTCGGCAAACCGATGCGACTGGTTTCGCCTTGCAATGAAAAAAAGATCTCGGTGATTCGCAATGTCGAATCACTATTTTTATTCAACATAATCAATTACTTAGATGCGGATAATAACTTTTTCGCTTTGGCGGCTGCAGTACTGTCAGGATATTTGGCAATCAGCTGCTTGAGCGTGGCTGTGGCCTGCGCGACCGCCTTCAATGCCTGCTGACATCCTGCAATATTGAAATATACATCTGGCGCACGGGCTGTATCAGGCTGAAATTTCAGCAACGCCCGATAAGTCAACAGAGATGCCTTGTAATCCTTCAGCGCGAACTGTGCGCTCCCTAACCAGAAAGCCGCATTCGGGACATGCACCGAAGCCGGATATTTCTGGAGAAAGTCCTGTAGCGATTTGACTGCATCTGCATAGTTTTCAGCCTTAACCTGAGCGTAAGCCGCCTCAATCGCGCGATTCTGCACAACAGGATCTTCAGGATCTGCCGCAGCAGCGGATACATCAGCCGGCTTCGGCGCAGCTGCAGCCTCTGTGGCCTCCAAATGACGCAATCGCGTATCCAGATCCACATAGAAATCCTTTTCACGCTTCTCGGCATCCTGCAAGCCATGCGCCGTTTCTTCATTCTGTCCGCGCAAATTGCGGAGTTGGCCGTTCAATACTTCTATCTGCCCCTGCTGATCCAATACCGATTGAATCTGTTGCTTTCCCTGCTCTTCAAGCTTGAGCACCCGCACCTCAACCTGTTGAATACTATTTCGCGCTTCGTCGTCCGAAAACAATCCCGCTTTCACGGGCGCTGCAAAACACAAACCCAACAACATCAAGGCGCGGAGCTTACTCATGATTACTGTGCGTAGTTCAGATCAGTACGGCGATTTTGTGACCATGATGCTTCATTGTGAGCGGTAGCCTTTGGCTTTTCTTCGCCATAGCTGACGCTGTTCAACTGAGCTGCTTTTGCACCGCCCAGTTCAAGCATCTTTTTTACGCCATCTGCACGACGCTGACCCAGGCCCAGATTGTACTCATTGCTGCCGCGTTCATCGCAATTGCCTTCCAGACGTACTTTACGCGCTGCATTTTTGCTCAGATATTCGGCATGAGCCTTTACCAGCGGCTTGTCTGCGTCCTGAACAGCAGCCACATCAAACGGGTAAAACACGCTGCGACCAGCCAGAATACTCTTAGGATCATTCAGCGGATCCATATTGGTTTGAGCTTGTGTAGCAGGTGCAGTCGCAACGGTATCATTCTTGGCTGCGGCAGCAGGCGCCGCCGATTCCTGTGGCTTTTGGCTGGCGCAGGCGGCCAGCAAATTCAACAATACGATGCTGATAACAAGTTTTTTCATGGTAATATCCCTCATAGTTAATAGAAAATTAAAGTTTTGGTCCCCATACTGGCTCACGAGCATCTCCGCTTTGTGTGAACATGTGCTGCTGAACACGGCCATCGCTGGACACGGTTGCCAATATACCACGACCGCGCGCTTCGCTGGCAAACAGGATAATCTTGCCGTTAGGTGCAAAGCTAGGTTTTTTCTCCCAGCCGCCCTCGGTTAAAGTTTCCATCTGCCCGGTCTGAAAATCCTGTACTGCGATGTAAAATCTGCCGCCCGTCAGGCGGGCAAATACAAAATACTTGCCATCCGCACTATGACGGGGCGAAAAGCAGTTTCCATTACCAAAGGTCAGCCGCTGCGCAGCGCCTCCTTCAACCGGCATGCGATACACCTGCGGGCTGCCGCCACGATCAGAGGTAAACAGCAGGGTTTGCCCATCGGGCGAAAAGTTCGGCTCGGTATCAATCGACCCGCTGAAAGTCAGTCGATGAACATTGCTGCCATCCGGATGCATCAAATATATCTGTGAACTGCCATCGCGTGTCAACACGACAGCCAATTGCTTACCGTCCGGCGACCAGGCCGGTGCACTGTTGCTGCCGGGGAAGTCAGCCACCAGTTTACGCTGGTTGGTGAGCAGCGATTGTACGAACACGGCTGCATGACCGGTTTCAAAACTCACGTAGGCAAGATGACTGCCGTCCGGCGACCAGGCAGGAGACATGATGGGCTCGTTATGTTTCAGTACGACTTGTTCATTGTAACCATCGCTGTCCGCGACGATCAGGCTGAACCTGCCAGCCTGCCGGTTCACATAGGCGATACGCGTACTGAACACGCCCTTGTCGCCGGTCAGTTTTTCATAGATCAAATCAGCGATGCGGTGACCGATCGCGCGGACTTGCCCCTCATTTGCCGATACAGCCTCGCCTGCCAGCTGCACATGTTTGAGCACATCCAGCAAACGAAAACGCGCCTCGATACGGCCATTGGGCTGTGCATTGACCGTCCCGATTGCCAGCGCTTCTGCACCCCGCAACTGCCAGTCGGTGTAATTCACTTCAGCAGTGTCATGAGGCGATTTGCCGGTGGTATCGACCAGGCGAAACAGACCTGTGCGTTGCAAATCACCCGACACGACATCATTGATCGCCAGACCCAGCTTCTCATCGCCGCCCATAGGCACTAACGAAACAGGAATCTGGTGTTCGCCTGCACCGATAATTTCGATACTCAGTGCCGCATTTGCCACGGACATCTGCGCCAACATCAACAAGCCCAGAATACTTTGCATTATTTTCAACATGTACTTATCTCTCTTATTCAACCGGCTTGAAACTCAGTTTTAATTCACGAAAACGACTAAACAATCCGGCGTCCGGCGGCAGCGGCAATGGCTGAGATTTCAGAATCGCACGCTCCACGGCAGTATCGTAAGTCGCATTTCCGCTGGACTTGAGCAACCTGGGTGGCAATACTGTCCCGCCCGGCAACACCGTCACTTCGAATTCGGCTCTCGCGTCATTCGCCACATTGGGCGGTTGCACAATAAAGCCCTTGATCTTAGCCCTGATTTTACCGCTATATTCATCCACCACGCGGCCCGTCGCCGCTTCCTGCACGGCACGAGCGCGCCCAGCTTGCTGTGTTGCGGCCGAAACCGCCTGATCAGAGGTACTCACGGTATTTATTCCAGGCGGCAGCCTGAATTTGGTTTCCGGTTTTGCCCTGGGTTTTACCTCGGGTTTTACTTCATGCACCGGTTTGACAACCTCGGGCTTTATTTTCAGTTTTTTTTCCGGAATCACGATATCCGGTTTAATCACGACCTCCGGCTGCACCGGATGCGGTATCTCGACCACCGCCTTCACCGGCGGTGCAGTAACAGGCGCTGCAGCAACAGATTCCGGCAGGCTCAGCCACAACTCGACACTCATCACAGCGGGTGAACTCAGCTGTGTTTGCCAGGAAAAGCCGAAGTACAGCAGCGAAAAAAACGCTGCATGCACCATCAGCGCAAGAACACCTGCCGGAAATTTGTAGGGTTCCTGATAAACTGCCGTATTCATTTTTTCGAAGCTTGTGTCAACAGACCCACTTTTTTGATGTGCTGCTGTTGCAGTACGTCCATCACGTTGATCACTTCCTCATATCGCACGCTCTTGTCAGCCGAAATCACCACCGCCTGATCCGCGTGCGCATCCTGCCTGGATTTCAGGATCGAGACCAGTTCCTCGCGCGACACGCGTGTTTCCTCATCGCCCTGCGTATGGTCGCGCAAAGCCAGCGCACCATCCTTTTTGATGATGACTTCCAGCGGCGCAGGCGAAGGCGTTGACGACTGGCCGACCTGCGGCAGATCAACCTGACCGGGATTCATCATCGGCGCCGCCACCATGAAAATCACCAGCAGAACCAGCATCACGTCGATGTACGGCACGACATTGATATCGTTCATCAGGCGATTTTTGTTACGCGCGCCTGATCTCACAAATACCTCTCGGATAAAAAATTAAATAAAATCAATATCATGGCTGGCGCTGCAATACATTGGAAAACTCTTCGGTAAAGCTTTCAAAGCGCGTTGCCAGACGGTCGATGGCATGCGCATAACGGTTATAGGCCACCACCGCCGGAATCGCCGCAAACAATCCCATCGCAGTCGCGACCAGCGCTTCTGCAATGCCGGGCGCGACGTGCGCCAGCGTTGCCTGACCTACATTCGCCAACCCTCTGAATGCATTCATAATTCCCCACACCGTACCAAACAGGCCGACATAGGGACTGACCGAACCGACCGAAGCCAGAAACGCCAGATGCGCTTCCAGCCTGTCCATCTCGCGCTGATAGGTGGCGCGCATCGCCCGGCGCGTACCGTCCATCACCGCGCTGCCATCGACGCCATGCTGTTTTTTCAGCTTCACAAATTCTACAAAACCGGCCGCAAAGATGCGCTCCAGCGCACCCTGATCGGATCGTGTCGTGCTGCTGACCGTCTTGTAAACCTCGTTCAGATTGGGATTGCGCCAGAAAGCTTCTTCAAACTCGCTCGTCAGCCTTTTTTCCCGGCGAATCGCAAACAACTTGAGAAAGATATACCACCATGACAGCATCGACACCAGCAGCAGCAGCCCCAGCACCATCTGCACCAGTACGCTGGCATTGCTGATCAGATGTATAAACGACAAATCCTGCGTCACTTCCATTCGTAACCTTTCTTAAATATTCCATTTTAAGCTCAGCGCTTCCGGCACCCTGACCGGCTTGAAGGTTTCCCTAGAAACGCAAACCAGATGCACTTCACCGGTCGTCAGCACTTCATCCTCGCGGCACACGCTTTGCCGCAAGGTGAGGCGGCTGCGCCCGATCTCCATCACCTGCGCCGTGACATCCAGCATATCGTCCAGTTGCGCAGGCTTCAGATAGTCAAGCTTCATCGAACGCACCACAAACATCACACCGAATTCCTTCATCAGCCCTGCATTGCTGTAGCCGTGAGTGCGCAACCATTCAGTCCGCGCGCGCTCCATAAAATTCACATAACTGGCATGATAGACCACGCCGCCTGCATCCGTGTCCTGAAAATACACGCGCACCGGCCAGCTAAAAACCTTGTGCTCACTCATTATCGCCGCCATTTTTCACATTTCCCGACAAACAACAACCAATAAATTGTAAAAACTTGTAATTTCCGCCCCTGCTCACTGTGCAGTCGGCTTGGATGCCCACAACCATTCCTGCACAAGCAACAAATCATCGCTATCGACCGCCTCGTGTTCGTCCCGTACCCGTCGCAGTTATGCTCCACCAGCAAACGGCGTGTGCTCGTTCAGGTGTTCGAGTTCGTTCAACAGATTGGCGGCACGGGTAGCGTCGGTCATGGATATTTCTTGATGTACTGCACGCCTTGGATGCCGACAAAGTCATCGTCCTGTGTCCACAGAACAGCGGCATGTGCACGGGCGGTAGCCAGAATCATGCTATCCGCCGTCGGTAATTTGAGTTCGAAGGAAAGCTTTGCCGCTGATAGTGCGAGCACATCATCCAGCACGATGACCCGCCCCTGCTGCATTAACGCGACAGCACGCAACGCTTCATTTTCGCCACGCTGTTGTAAAACACGCTTGAACACTTCAAACAAACTGACCGCAGGAACAATCAGCAATGATGTACGCTCTATGAGCGGCGCGAAAAAATCGGCGTTCTGACCATCGGCGAAATACTCCAGCCAGCCGCATGAATCAACCACATTCATAGACGGTCATCCTCACGCGGCACACTTGTATCAATCCCTCTAAGAAAGCCACGCATCCGTTCTGGAGATTGAATTGGGATCAGTTCTATCCGGTCATTGTAGGCAATAACCTGCACCTGCTGCCCCGCCTCCAGATGAACCCGGTCGCGCACTTCCTGAGGAATAAAAACTTGAAACTGAGGTGAAAGCGTAACGGCATTCATGGTTGACCCCTTGGAGAATTTTTCAGCATGGTAAACGTTCACACAACCCTGCGCCACAGGTCATTAAATAAGTTCATCCAGCAAATCACCGTTGGACAAATGACTCGCCACTTTCAAGCCGAAATGACGGTAGGCGATCGCAGTCGCCATGCGACCGCGCGGAGTGCGTTGCAGATAACCCTGCTGAATCAGATACGGTTCCAATACATCTTCGATGGTGTCGCGCTCCTCACCGATGGCGGCGGCCAGATTGTCCACGCCGACCGGGCCGCCCATAAACTTGTCGATAATGGCGAGCAACAGCTTTCTGTCCATCACATCCAGCCCTTGGGAGTCGACATCCAGCATGGTCAGCGCTTTATCTGCCACGCTGCGGTTTGCATCTCCGCCCGCCTTTACATCGGCATAGTCGCGCACGCGGCGCAGCAGGCGGTTGGCAATGCGCGGCGTACCGCGCGAACGGCGGGCGATTTCCATCGCGCCATCCGATGACAGATTCATTTCCAGCAGTCCTGCCGAGCGCATCACGATGCGCTGCAACTCTTCGGGCGTATAAAACTCAAGCCGGGACACAATACCGAAACGGTCACGCAACGGATTGGTCAGCATGCCGGCGCGCGTGGTCGCCCCCACCAGCGTGAACGGCGGCAAATCCAGCTTCACCGAGCGTGCAGCCGGCCCTTCGCCGATCATGATGTCGATCTGGTAATCTTCCAGCGCAGGATAGAGAATTTCCTCCACCACCGGTGACAAGCGATGGATTTCGTCGATGAACAGCACATCGTTCGGTTCAAGATTGGTCAGCAACGCCGCCAAGTCACCTGCCCGTTCCAGCACCGGTCCTGATGTATGGCGAAGATTGACGCCCATTTCGCGTGCAATGATCTGCGCCAACGTGGTTTTGCCCAAGCCCGGCGGGCCGAACAGCAACACGTGATCGAGCGGCTCTTTGCGCTGCTTCGCCGCCTGAATAAAGATTTCCAGTTGTTCGCGGATCTTTTCCTGACCGACATACTCGTCAAGTTGCTTGGGACGCAGTGCGCGTTCCAGCGCCTCTTCCTGACGTGAAACGACAGCGGGGGTGGTCAGACGCGGTTCGCTGGTGAGATTGTCGCTATGAATCATGTATGTTTTTCTAACGGGCATGGCAAAAAAGCCACCCCTAAATAATGAAACTCGCCATACCCGTTTCCCCCTTTCCAACTTTCCCCCGCACGCGGGGGAAAGGGAGAACGAAACGCTACGCGTGTTTACGTTAAGATTGGCCGCATTTTAACTCAGTGCACCGTCGGCGGCGTGCCGTCCAGCGACTCTCTTAGTTCTCTAAAATAGGCATCAAGCAAGCCCACGGTATCCGCAATGGATTCATAAGCCTGCTGTATCGCCAGCTGGCTATCGCTCCTTGTTTCCAGCATCTCCTGGCCTGATTGCGTACCCAGCAACACCATAGGCGCAATCAATGCATGATGTTTCTCGAAAATCTCCAGCCAGGGTTCACTGAACAAATACACGCCGCGCATAAAACCCTCAGACCAGCTCTGCGCATCATAACTATCATCTTCCAAAATATAAAACAGCGGCGAAAAATTATCGTTTGCTATCGCATCCAGCACGCTGTTGTAATAACGCATCACCAGTTGCGTGATGTGATTGGCGTGATCTACAGATGTAAACGAAGGCGCATCCTCGCCTTCCTCCATATCCCATACCCACGGCAAATATTCGCTCGGCATGATGACATCCGGATTGAGGATCAGCGCGGTCAGAAAACCATCCAGCGCAGAAATATCCATACAATTGTCCGGCGTATCGTCGGATTGCAAAAAATCATCCAGTTCGTCGATTTCGGTTGCAGTCAATGCTTGCATCGGCTTCATTGCTTACCCCTCAAAATTCTTATCCTGCTATCCAAATGTCTGCGTCAGATTACGCCTTGGACAATAACTTGAGCGCCTGACGTATTCCGTCTGAGACGCCCACCTCTTTAGGCAATTGCTTCGCAGCCCAGTCTGCTTCCTTGTCGTTGTAGCCCAGCGCCTGCAAGGCGTTGACAATGTCACTGCCGGCAGACGAAACTGCAACACCGTGCGTCGCCGCAGCGCCAGATATTGTAAATTTCCCTTGTAATTCAAGCAATAAGCGCTCGGCAGTTTTCTTGCCCACGCCTGGAATCTTGACCAGCCTGCCGGCTTCCTTATTTGCCACCGCATCTGCCAAATCGTTCAGACTCAAGCCCGACAACACCGACAATGCCAGCTTCGGGCCGACTCCGCTGATTTTGAGCAACTGGCGAAAGGCGATGCGCTCATCGTTCGTGCCAAATCCATATAAAAGATGCGCATCCTCGCGCACGATCAGTTGCGTATGCAGCACCACTTTTTCATGTAAGGCAGGCAAGTTGTAAAACGTACTCATCGGCACGTCGATCTCGTAACCTACTCCCTGCACGTCCAGCAAAATCTGCGGCGGATTTTTTTCCAGCAAAATGCCTGCCAAGCGACCGATCATTAAATACTCTCCTATCAAGACTGGATTCCCGCCTGCGCGGGAATGACGTTTATTTTCCGATAATCAGCGCGATCGACAGCAACGCCCCATGTGCCAGCATCGCGGCGATGGTCATCTGGATCGCATCCCCCAGCTGCTGCGGTTGTGCGGCATGGCGCAACAACCGGCTTGCCGCCTTCACGCTCAGCGGCAACGCCAGCAAAGCCGCAAGCGCCGACACCGGCAACCATCCCAGCGTTACACTCAGAATCAACCAGCCATAAGCTAAGCACACGATCAGCACATAACCCCAGCGCGCCTGTTGCACTTCCATCCGCGCAACCCAGTGCAGCTTGCCTGCCGCCGTGTCAGCCTTCCGATCCGGAAACTGGTTGATATACAGTAGATTTGTGACAAGCAGTGCATAGGACAAACCGGCGACGAAGGGCACGACAGAAAAACCCCTGCGCTGCACGAAATCAGTGCCCACGGTAATCAACAAAAATCCCGCCACGATGCACAATTCTCCCCAGCCGCGACTGTTCAAACGCAACGGTGGCGCGGAATACGCCCAGCCGATAAATAGTCCGGCAATACCGACATAGAGCAATTGCGGCGAAGAGCGCGCCATCAGCCACAACCCTGCCAGCGCAACACAACCCAGCAAAGAAAAGCCGAAATTTCGCGTCTGCGCAAGCGTCAACACGCCGTTCTGAATGAAGCGGCTGCCGCCGGTAAAAGGGAAAATTCGTTCCGTATTCTGTGCGTCCGTGCCGTTTATCGCATCGTAATAATCGTTCAGCACATTCGCCCCGGCATGCGCCAATAAGGCAAACAACAAAGTGACAATGGCCAGCGCATCATCGAGAACCAGACCATTGTGCCGGGCGATAGCCAAGCCGATCAGCCCTGCCATCAGACTTGCCGTCAGAAAAGCCGGTCGAGTCGCGGCAAAATAGCGCGCGAAGGGATTTTGAAATACAGCAAGCGTTGGTTCCATTGGCGTCATATCAATCTCCCGTTTTTAACCCGAAAACCTTTTGTCATCAGCGCACCCAGCCCCTGTCCACCATGCGCATGGCAGATCGCGCAGGCCAGCGCATCAGCCGCATCCGGGCTGGGCGTACCGGATAATTTCAACAAACGTTGCACCATCAGTTGCACCTGTTCCTTATCGGCATGACCGTTGCCGACCACGGCCTGCTTGACCTGCAACGCAGTGTATTCACCTACCGGCAAGCCGGCCAACACGGCGGCGCAAATCGCAGCACCACGCGCCTGCCCCAACAGCAACGTGGATTGCGGGTTGACGTTGACGAATACTTTTTCGACTGCGACCTGATCCGGTTTGTGCTGTGCTATCACTTCACCCAAAGAAATCAGGATAACCTTCAGCCGCTCCGGCAACTCGCCCGCCGGCGTCTTGATGCAACCGCTGGCAACGTAATGCAACTGCTGACCTTCCAAATCGATCACACCGAACCCCGTCACTCGCAGCCCGGGGTCAATACCTAGAATCCTTATATGGGAAGGGGGAAGGGGGAAGGGGGAAGGGGAGTTCATCGGCGTGCGAAGGTTTTACCCTTTACCCTTCTCCCTTTACCCTTTTCTTGTCTCATTCTTCAATCACTGCCGTGGTATACACTTCCTGCACATCGTCCAGGTCTTCCAGCGCATCCAACAGCTTCTGCATTTTCACCGCATCATCGCCGCTGAAGATGACTTCGTTGGCCGGCTTCATGATGACTTCGCCGAACTCCGGCTTATACCCTGCCGTTTCCAGCGCCTGCTTGACGTTGATGAAATCGGCAGGCCCGGTAATCACTTCAATGCTGCCGTCGTCATTGGTGGAAATATCTTCCGCCCCCGCATCCAGCGCCACTTCCATCAGACCGTTCTCATCCGTGCCCGGCGCAAAGATCATCTGTCCGCAATGCGTAAACATGAACGCCACCGAACCGTCCGTGCCCAGATTTCCGCCGTATTTTGTGAAGGCATGGCGCACATCGGCGACCGCGCGCATCTTGTTGTCAGTCATACAGTCCACCATCACCGCAGCGCCGTTGATACCGTAACCTTCATAACGGATTTCCATATACTGCACACCTTCCAGCTCGCCGCTGCCGCGCTTGATGGCGCGCTCGACGTTGTCTTTCGGCATATTGTTGGCGTACGCTTTGTCCATCGCCAGTCGCAAGCGCGGGTTGCCGGTCGGGTCTGATCCGCCCATGCGTGCCGCTACGGTGATTTCCTTGATCAGTCTTGTGAATGTCTTGCCGCGCTTGGCGTCCTGCTTGCCCTTGCGGTGCTGGATATTTGCCCACTTGCTATGTCCGGCCATCTTGTTCCCCAAATAGTTATCGGGCAATGTTATCATTTTCAACTGCTTAAGTAATCCTGTAGAAGCAGATTGAAATTTTTGCAACTCACGCGGCGATGAAATCGGTGCCATACTGCGAACGATGCCGTCAGGCCGCAGACCCTGCTCACGAAAGAACCAAATGAAAACCATCCTTATCGCCAACCCCAAGGGCGGCAGCGGAAAAACCACGCTAGCGGTCAACATCGCGGGCTTTCTGGCCAGTCAGGGTCAGCGCGTCGCACTGCTTGATCTGGACAGGCAAAAATCCGCATCGCTTTGGGTTGCCACACGCCCGGCTGACTTGCCGGAAATCGTGACGCTCGAATCGAGCAAAGGTGAAGATTGCCTCAACGACTATCTGGTGATCGATTCACCCGCCGGATTACACGGCAAAAACCTGGCACATGCCTTGAGACTATCACACAGGATCATCGTACCGATTTCCCCGTCGTTGTTTGACCTGAATGCCAGTCGCGATTTTCTGAAAATACTGGCCGATGAAAAAGAAGTACGCAACGGGCGTTGTCAGATCGGTGTGGTCGGCATGCGCATGAACGCGCGCACCCGCGCCGCTTCGGCGCTGGAAGATTTCCTTGCTGAATCAGGCTTGCCGATACTGGCTTATTTGCGCGAAACACAAGTGTATGTGAATGCCGCCTTCGAGGGAAAATCGCTGTTCGATCTGCCGCCCTATCAGGCCTTCCGCGAACTGGAACAATGGGATTTCCTGCTCAGCTGGCTGGAAAAAGACTGAGCAACAACCAAGCTATTTGTCCACAAAGTTATTCCACTTCACCGTGCACGGCATCCAGCGCATCCTTCAAGGTCTCTTCCCGCAAGGCGTTGAGCGCTTCGGACAATTTCTCGGCAGCCTCCACAACCTCATGCGGTAAATTTTGCGCGTTGGCATGCGAAATCAAAACAGCAGCCGCTCCGGCAACGTTTAACAGCATCGAGCGCTCCTGCATCAACATCTCGACTTCTTCGCCCAACAACTCAACTTCTTGTTTATTCATGATATTTTTCCTGAATTTTAAAAATTATTCGTCACCAAAATCAGCAACAGCTTAGTGCGCCCTGACGGCGGCCACCGCCAGCGCGCTCATGTTCACAATACGGCGTGCCGTCGCCGTCGATGTCAATATATGTGCCGATTTGTTTGCACCCAGCAGAATGGAACCGATGGTCACCCCGTCGCTTCCTGCCATTTTGAGCAGGTTGTAGGAGATATTCGCAGCATCCAGATTCGGCATGATCAGCAGATTAGCACAGCCTTTCAAACGAGAACCCGGAAAAATCTCCGCGCGCAACCCCTCCGACAGCGCTGCATCCCCGTGGATCTCGCCCTCCACCTCAAGATCCGGCGCCATCTGTTCAAGTAATTCGCGCGCCCGGCTCATTTTACGTGCAGACGCATTATCGTGACTGCCGAAATTCGAGTGCGACAATAACGCGACTTTTGGCAACAGGCCGAAACGACGCACCTCTTCTGCTGCCAGCAACGTCATTTCAACGATCTCTTCCGCTGAAGGATCCAGATTGACATGCGTGTCGCAGATAAACAGCGTGTGACGGGGCAGCATCAGAATATTCATTGCCGCATACACGGAAGCCCCCGGACTGTGCCCGATCACCTGATCGATATAATGCAAATGCATCAGCGGTTGAAAAATTGTGCCGCACAACATGGCATCCGCCTGATTCATATGCACCAGCATCGCGGCAATCAGCGTCGTGCGACGGCGCATTTCACGCTTGGCCGAATCCAGTGTCACGCCCCGGCGCTGCATCAGGCGATGGTATTCCTTGTAAAATTCACGGAAACGCGGATCGCTTTCCGTATTCACCAACTCGAAATCCACGCCGGCCCTGATACGCAAGCCCAACTTGGCGATGCGTTGTTCGATCACTTCCGGTCGTCCCACCAGTATCGGATAGGCGATTCCTTCATCCACCACGGTCTGCACCGCATGCAGTACGCGCACATCCTCGCCTTCCGCATACACCAGACGTTTGGGCGCACGGCGCGCCGCTTCAAATACCGGCTTCATCAGCATGTTCGAGTGATACAAAAAGCCCTGAAGCTGTTCGCGATAAGCGGCCATATCGGCAATCGGCCGTGCAGCCACCCCGGAGTCCATCGCAGCTTGTGCCACGGCCGGTGCAATCCGTGTAATCAGGCGCGGATCAAAGGGCTTCGGAATCAGAAAATCCACGCCGAAAGACAGCTCCTGATCGCCATAAGCGGTGGCCACCTCATCGGATTGCTCGGCCTGCGCCAGTTCGGCGATGGCATACACCGCCGCACGTTTCATGGATTCATTGATGGAGGAGGCACCCACATCCAGCGCTCCCCGGAAAATATAGGGAAAACACAGCGCGTTGTTCACCTGATTCGGATAATCGGAACGTCCGGTCGCCAGGATCGCATCGGGACGCACCGCCTTTGCATGTTCCGGCAATATTTCAGGATTGGGATTGGCCAGCGCAAAAATCAGCGGCTGTTGCGCCATTTGCGAAACCATCGCAGGCTTCAACACGCCGCCTGCGGATAAACCCAGAAACACGTCCGCACCCGCGATGACGTCCCCCAGCGTGCGCGCCGAAGTTTCAATCGAATAGCGCGCCTTGTTTTCATCCATCTCCTGCAAGCGCCCCTTGTAAACCACGCCGGCAATGTCAGTGACGATGATATTTTCCATGAGCACGCCCAGATCAACCAGCATATCCAGACACGCCAGTGCCGCGGCCCCGGCGCCTGAAACCACCAGCTTGATTTGAGCGATGTCTTTGCCCACCACCTTCAGACCGTTCAGCAGCGCAGCGCCAACGATGATGGAAGTACCGTGCTGATCGTCATGAAATACCGGGATTTTCATCCGTTCGCGCAACTTGCGCTCGATGTAAAAACACTCAGGCGCCTTGATATCTTCCAGATTGATACCGCCAAAAGTGGGTTCAAGGGAGGCAATAATATCCACCAGTTTGTCAGGATCACGCTCGTCGATTTCCAGATCGAACACATCGATCCCGGCAAATTTCTTGAACAACACACCCTTACCTTCCATCACCGGCTTGGCGGCCAAAGGACCAATTGCACCCAACCCCAGCACCGCCGTGCCGTTGGTGATCACCGCGACCAGATTGCCGCGTGCCGTCATATTTCGCACTTCAAGCGGATTTTCCACAATCAATTCGCAAGCCGCGGCTACCCCGGGCGAATACGCCAGCGCCAGATCACGCTGAGTAATCATCGGTTTGGTTGCATTAACGGAAATTTTACCCGCAGGTGACTGGCGGTGATATTGCAGTGCAGCTTCACGCAATTGCTTGTCCATGATGGTCTCGTTTGTTGAATCGCAATCGATTATAGCGCTGCAAGCGGGTTTCCAATAACCGATATATCCTGGTAATTTGAAAGGAATACATTTCACACGCCGTTAATTACTGCGCCTGACGCGGGAACTTCTTGCTCTCTGGCTGCATCATAGCAACTCTTGATCGTGCAGCCTGTATCATAACGAGGCTTATCTCTGAGCAGCGAGTTCATTCCTGAGTTTGCCATTAATAATAAGGAGTTTTAATGCAGTTATTTTTCCCGCCACGTGCCCTCGGCGCGCTGTTGCTTACTGCGCTGTCCGTGACGAACGTTCTAGCGGAACCTTTTACAGTTTTGCCTGACGCACCAAACGTGGATGCACGCCACTATGTCTTGATGGATCCGGTTTCCGGGCAGATTCTGGCCGCACGCGAGGCCGATACGCCTACACCGCCGGCAAGTATTACCAAACTGATGACGAGCTATCTGACTTTTCAGGCGCTGACCCGCGGGAGTCTGAAGCTTGACCAACAGGTATCCGTCAGCGTGGCTGCCTGGAAAGCAGGCGGCTCCACCATGTTTCTCCAGCCGAATCTGCCGGTGACAGTGGAGCAGATGATCAGCGGCATGGTCGTGGTATCCGGCAACGACGCGGCTGTGGCGCTGGCTGAAGCAGTTGCAGGCAACACCGACAGTTTTGTGCAAATGATGAACGCGACCGCTCGCCAGCTCGGCATGACCGAAAGCCACTTTGATAATGTCAACGGATTGCCTACGCCCACCCATCTTGTGAGCGCACGGGATATTGCCGTGCTCACTGAAGACATCATGCGTCAGTTCCCTCAATATCTTCATTATTTCGGGGAGCACACTTTTACCTATAACAATGTCACTCAGCAGAACTGGAACCCCCTGGTGTTCAGTGATCCGTCTGTTACCGGAATGAAGACGGGACATACGGATGAGGCGGGTTATTGTCTGGATGCGACTGCCGTGCGCAATGGCCGTCCATTAATCGCCGTGGTGCTTGGCTCTGCG
The DNA here is from genome assembly GCA_026399735.1 of Pseudomonadota bacterium. Lineage (GTDB taxonomy): Bacteria > Pseudomonadota > Gammaproteobacteria > Burkholderiales > Gallionellaceae > Gallionella. Next base: position 43,249 of record JAPLQK010000086.1, on the reverse strand, counting down.
ACGCGCAATGCCAGCGCCGAGGCTGCCGAGGCGTTGCTGAATTACGGTTATCGCTTTTTCGAAACGCATCGCGCATACAGAGCAGGTCAAATATTGAGCGTGGTGCAGAATAATCAGGCAAGTCCCGCCAAAATCCAGGTGGGTGTCGCCAGGGATGTCTGGGTAACCGTGCCTGCAGGACGCTACAGCTCACTCAAACCGAGCTTAAGTATGTCTGCCGGCATGTCGCTGCCATTGAAACAAGGGCAAACAGTCGGCAGGCTGATCCTGAGTAACGACAACCAGCAGATCATTGAGATTCCGCTGGTGGCGCTGACACCGATAGCGCAAGCGGGCTGGTTCGGTCACTGGTGGAATGTGATCAAAGCCCGCATTCTGTAATACCCGGAACACTTGCAGACAAGCCTGCGCCGGCAATTTGCCGGCATGCGTTATGAATGACGGATGTTAAAGTGGCATCCGTCCGGCCAACCCGGGAATCCGATTCCCGTTAAAAAACAGGGGCTAATGTTTCAGCGCCGCCAGCATCTTCTCCAGCCGTTTCACCGACACGATCACAGGTGTCTTGAGTTCCTGTGCAAACAGGGACACACGCAATTCCTGCAACAGCCAGGCAAACTCATCCACACGCGGATCAGCATTGCCCGCCTGACGAAGTTTTTGCAAAGCCTGTAACAGTGGTTGCAGTTGTGCCATGCACTGCACATCGCGCGCCAGGTTACTGCGCAACTTTTCAATACGCAAGCTGATCGCCTTCAGATAACGCGGCAAATGCTGCAGGCGTTCATAGGGCGTATCCCCGATAAAGCGCGGGTGCAGCAACCATTCCAGTTGCGCGCGAATATCCGCATTAGCCTGATTGTGCGATTTGATCTGCGGCAGGATTTTTTGCAACGCCTGATGTTCGTTCAGCACCAGTGCGACCAGTCGCGCCAGTTCCTGCGCGATCAGCAACAAACGGTTCTTTCCGTCCTTTGCGCGCACCGTAAATTCAGTCTCATTTACCGGCAACGGGTCATTCAGGCATGCCCGATCAAATGCCATCTCCAGTATCTGCTGATGCAATTGTTGCTGTGTACCAAAAGGCATGAACAACATACTCAAGCGCTGCGCATCCGGCAGGTTCTTTTCCAGATACTTCACCTGCTCCTTCAATGCCAGCATGAACAAACGGCGCAGACCGCTGCGATGAGCACGCTTTGCCGCCTCACGGGTATCGAAGGCGCGCAGCATCACAGCATCCTTATCGTCCACCAGCGCGTTATACAAAGTGACATTCTGTCCCGCGCGATTCACTTCGCGAGTCTCGACAAACGTACCGAAACGCCATGAGTCATAGCGCTGCTCGGTGAAACACTCTTGCTTATCGATAGTCACCGCTGCGATGACAGGTATGGCACGCGGCGCGAGTTCGCTGTGTAATTGCGAAAAACTACGCGACATACCCAATTGTCGGCCATGTTCGTCCATTACACGGAAATTCATCAACAAATGTGGTGATAATTGTTCAAGACGGAACGCATCCAGCGGCACATCCAGTTGCTTCTGTTCGCGAATATAGCGCGACAATGCCAGCATTAGAGACGTATTGTCAGATTTTACCTCACGACTAAAGCTTGCCGCGAATTCCGGCACGGGAACCAGATTTCGGCGAATTTTTTGCGGCAGCGTTTTGACCAATTGTACGATTTTTTCAGGCAAAAGGCCGGGAATCAGCCATTCGCAGTGCGTGGCTGAGACCTGGTTAATCAGTGCCAGCGGCACAGTCAACGTGATGCCGTCGTCGCTCTTGCCTGGCGAAAAGTTGTAACTCAGCGCGAAATTGACATTATCGATTTTCAACTGCGGCGGAAACTGGTCGGTGGTAATGCCTGCGGCCTCGTGGCGCATCAGGTCATCTTTTTTCAAGTACAGCAGTTTTGCGTCCGTGCGCTCGGCTTCACGACGCCACGCCTCGAAGGTCGCGCCGTTATGTATGTGCGGCGCAATACGGCTGTCGTAAAAAGCATAAATCAGTTCATCATCCACCAGCACATCCGGGCGACGCGCCTTGTGTTCCAGCGCTTCGATCTCTAAGATAAGTTTTTGATTGAATGCAAAGAACGGCGCGCGCGTATCGAATTCGCCTTCCACTAACGCCTGACGGATGAATACCTCGCGCGATTCGGGTACATTCATCGGTCCGTAATGCACGCGCTTCTTGGCGTTGAGCAACAAGCCGTGCAGCGTGCTGCGTTCGAAGGCCACCACCTGGGCTGGCTTCTTTTCCCAATGCGGGTCGTAATAATGCCGCTTGATCAGATGGCCGCCGGTCTCTTCCAGCCACTCCGGCTCAATGCGCGCTACCGTGCGGGCGTAGAGTCGATGCGTCTCGATCAACTCGCCTGCCACAACCCACTTTGCGCCTTTCTTCGCCAGCACCGAATTGGGCGCAATGAAAAACTTGATGCCGCGCGCGCCCATATATTCGTTACCTTCCACGCCTTTCATGCCGATATTGCCGAGCAGTCCACACAGCAAAGCCTTGTGTATCTGCTCGTAACTCGCAGGCAGTTGATTCTCGCGCATGCCCATTTCGGTGACCTGCGTATGCAACTGCTGATACAACTCGCGCCATTCGCGCAGACGCAGCGGCGACAGAAAATTCCTACGACATTCTTCCGCCAGCAGGCGATTCGATTGCTTATGCGCCAACGCCTGCTCGAACCACGCCCATATTTTGATATACGCCAAAAAATCGGAACGCTCATCGGCAAAGCGTTTATGCGCCGCGTCGGCTGCTTCCTGGCGATCCAGCGGACGTTCGCGCGGGTCTTGCGTGGATAACGCGCTGGCGATAATCAGAATTTCCGTCAGACACTGATATTGACGTCCAGCCAGCAGCAGACGCGCAATTTTCGGGTCCAGCGGCAACTTGGCCAGCTCATGCCCCAGCGGGGTCAGGTTGCGCGCTTCATCGATTGCGTTCAGTTCGTCCAGCAGTTGATAACCATCGGCGATCATGCGTGGCGTAGGCGGCTCGATGAACGGGAATTCACCAATATCGAAGCTCCGACACGGTGGTGCGCAGCACTCTCGTGCGGGAGGAGCTTCAAGGCGACCGCTCCCGCAATCGGCTGGCTTCGCCAGTAACGTGTCGCGGCCAGCCCCCAGGTTCAGCGTACTCATGCGCAGTATCACGGTCGCCAGCGATACGCGGAAAATTTCCGGGTCGGTAAATTCATCACGCTGCAAAAAGTCGGCTTCGTCGTACAAACGGACGCAAACACCGCTCATCACGCGTCCGCAGCGACCCGCACGCTGATTCGCCGCCGCGCGGGAAATCTTCTCGATATGCAGTTGCTCGACCTTCTGGCGGATGCTGTAACGGTTCACCCGCGCCTGCCCGCAGTCGATCACATAACCGATGTTAGGGACAGTTAGCGAAGTTTCGGCTACGTTGGTCGCCAACACCACGCGTCGTTTGGCGCCGGTTTTGAACACTTTGTCCTGTTCAACAGCCGACAGGCGCGAGAACAACGGCAGTATTTCGATGCCTTTTGGATGATGTTTGCGCAAGGCTTCCGCAGTATCGCGTATTTCACGCTCACCCGGCAAAAATACCAGCACATCGCCGCGCAAGCCGCCCGCCACCAGCTCATCAAGGGCTGCACTCACCGCCTTTGGCACGTCCTGCGACTCTCCTTCATCGCTGATTTGCAAGGGACGATAGCGGGTTTCGACCGGATAACTCCGCCCCGACACTTCCACCACCACCGCACCGAAGTGGCGGGCGAACCGGTCGGCATCCAGCGTGGCGGAGGTAATGATGAGTTTGAGGTCACGGCGGCGCGGCAACAGCTGCTTCAGGTAGCCAAGCAAAAAATCGATATTCAGGCTGCGTTCGTGCGCCTCGTCGATGATGATGGTGTCGTAACGGCGTAACATCGGATCGCTGTGGATTTCCGCCAGCAAAATCCCGTCCGTCATCAATTTAATTACCGTGTCAGGCGAGACTTTATCGTGAAAGCGCACCTTATAACCGATCAGTCCGCCCAGTTCGGTTTTCAGTTCCACGGCAATCCGGGTTGCCACCGAACGCGCCGCCACGCGACGCGGCTGAGTATGACCGATCGCACCCAGCACACCGCGCCCGAGCGTCAGGCAAATTTTCGGTAGTTGCGTGGTCTTGCCGGAACCGGTTTCACCGCAGACGATGACCACCTGATTGTCGCTGATCGCGCGAGCCAGATCATCACGTCGCGCAACAACCGGCAAATCGGCAGGAAATTCGATCGACGCCAGTGAATCTATGCGCGACTTGCGGCGCAATGCAACAGGAGATAACGCGGCAGTCACGCAAACCCCGGTCTAAGGATTAACGCACAACTCATCCCGTATTGAAGATTCGACTTGAGAACAAACAGTGAACAGAATATTTTTTCAGGAAACATGAATGAAGTCAGCGGCATGATCAGGCCGGATTTTATCACAGCGCGTCTCATCTCCCGACACTTCGCCGCCTGCAGCCTGACAAATCCGATAACGTTAATCGGAATAGTGCACGGCGCGCAAAAAACTTCGTCCCCTGTCAGTGTTCTGTAAGTGTGACGCACTAAGATGCGAACCATCACTTCTGCCGCAAGAATAACGACATGAAAACAGCACTGCTCACTGAGACTAAAACGGTTTTTCTCCCGAAGGTTAGCACTGCGCTCGCCAAATACGACAAGCACTTTTTTAATGGAGGCATGCATATGACCCATTCTGACAACAGCGCCCGGCGCACCCCTTCGACGCGAAAAAAGCACCTGAACACAGCGATCAAACCAAGCGCCATATATAACTTGCACCAGCATTTTGAATGTTTACACAACACATTCCAAGACGAAGCGCTGTCTAAAAAAATAGCCCTGTCACTTTCCATTGAAAAAGATATGCCGGTGGCCTACTGTGACATGGATAGTCTGCGCATGCATGTGCTCAACAGCCTTCTGGCAAACGCACTATTCCATACTCAGGCCGGCGGCAAGATTAGCATCCACGCTGAAAAGTCAGACGACTACACGATGACCATCAAGATTTCAGCTTCCGATTCAGGCATGCTGCCTGACGAGCGAAGAAATATATTTTTCAGACCTCCTGCATCCGGCAAAAACCATGCAGCAATCTATAACGCATTGCGTTGCGTGCAGGCACACAAAGGCAATATCAGCATGATGAATGAACCGGAACGCTCCGGCGCCACCTGCAAGATCGAAATTCCTTTGTATACCTTGTGCATGCAGTAACGGAACGTGATCGGCTGCACTTCGCAAGGAGTTAACACATCCGACTCGCCGAAAACCGGCCTGCCCACTGCTCACCCCAGCGGTGCCAGGCCCAGCGAAAAACAGACGCGGCAGATAAAGACATAACGCTCTGATACAGACTGACAGCAAAACAACAAGGCCGCAGACCTTGAAAAACACTGCGAACTTCACTAAGCCTTCGCCGCCACCTCATAACTCCAAACGAGGCTGCCCGTGTCATCCGAAAAAATACGCGTGTGCTTGACATCATGCTCGCGCAACCGGCTGCGGATTTCACCGGGCTGATACTTTTGAAATGCCGCGACGCCATTGGGTGCAATCATGCTTTGCACACTGGTATCCCCCGCAACCTCGGTGATCTCGCAACGGATACCCGCGCAGGATTTCTCCCGCGCCGCCAACAGATGCGCCTGCTCCTGAAGAAAAGCCTGCGCTCGTGTCAGTTGCTCCTGCTTCTCGGCACTCAGCTTGCTGCCGGCGCTCATGGAACCGGCAAATTTAGCCGTCATCTTTTGCCAGCCATCCTGCTGCGCTGCGTTCAACTGGATCTTGCCCTGTCGTATGCTTGTCGCCAGCGCCAGATATTTGGCAAATTCCGCATCGGATTTGAGCAGCGCCAGTTCACGGTTTTTCGCCTCGACAATCAGATTGCAGTCCTCAATTTCACGGCTCATCTGGGCAATTTGCGCATCCAGCACCGACAGGTTAGGCACCAGCATCGAAATGAGCGTTTCCTTCGAGCGACAGGCACTGGACGAATTGACCTGGACCGCTTTCCCGGCGATGCCGCACCCCTCCGCACTGCCCACCTGAATATTTTCGGCAACGATGTCGCAGTTAACCGCCCGGTCGATGACCACAGATTCGCCCAATATCAGGCAACTCTCGGCATATTGCAGCGAAACCTGCCCGGTGCATGCCTCAATGACGGAATTAAATACCCGTCCGTTCGACGTGACATCGCCGCCGTAACTTCTGGCGCTGCCGCCCGACATATTTTTTTCGAGCAGAATAAAACCGCCCTGCGAAACCACATCGCCGTAAACATCCGAACGGAAGGTCATGTTCTTGCCTTCGACCACACGGCCTTCCTGCACCTCGCCGTGTTCGATAAACTCATTACCGGTCAGAGAAAGATCCCCTGTGGTCTTGAGGCTGATGCCGCCCTTGTTCTCGATCATTTCGGTGACCGAAATATTATTGGACATCACATCCAGCGACAGAAAACCGTCCTGTTCGGCCAGAATGTATTCGCAGCCGTCCTGAATTTCCACGCGCGTTCCCGGCCCCGACATCGCATACAGATCGATCTCGTCCTGAGGGATCGCAGACGCAATCATTTCCCCGTCCACTTTGTAACCCGGCTTGCCGAGTATGCGGGATTTCTTCTTCAGCAGCCGTGCGCCCGCTGCAATCTGCGGGAAACGGTTCTGAAACTTGCGCAAATCCGCTTTGCCGTTAACCAGCAGTTTTGGCGAGTTATCCCGATGCAATACGTTGCACGCCTCTTCAATCTCCGCATCACTGCCGGGCGTTGGATCAAGCTGTACTGCGACATCCAGACGCACTGACTCGCCGCGAGAGATCACCCCTGCCACAGCACCGGTATCGATACCGAAACGAACGTCCTTCAGCCACATGTCCGCGATAAATTCATCCACATCGAGTTTGGTGGGTTGCAAAACCTCACGGCGCGTAGCGCCGACAATAGGCGATACGCCGTCCTCACCCGGCTCGCCATAAACAGGTTCTTCGATGACCAGTTCGATCGCCACAGGCTCGAAGAAATACGCTGCACGCTGCTTCTTCGCATCTACCTTCACCGCTTTGTACAGCGTCTGGCGCTTGGGCGAAAAAGGGACGACATCATCGGCCAGCCTCAGCTTGGCCGCGATTCCGTGCGCTTCCATAATGCTGTCGTAGTCATACAACAGCCCGGTCAGCAGACGATAATCCAGCCCCCGGAATCGCACACCGTCACCGAACAGGCTGTCGATAAACACGTCGAAACCACCAACCGGAAAAAGCGACAGATCAACAAAAATTCCATCCTGCTGCCTGATCAGGCAGGCGGGTAATGGTATTGCATCCTCTTTAACAGGGGTCGCTTCATTCAATTGCTGTGTCATATTTACACCCGGTATAAAGCTCGAAAAATCAAAGCGTCCATGTCACCAGGACGGCGTCACAGGCACGCATCTGTTTTGCGCAACCGACCCGAAATCACTTGCATGACATGCAACGCGAAATTGGGTGTCTGTTGAATAAGAAAGCTAAAACGTTTTCGCCCGACAGGAAACAGCGTGCAATCGCTTTTCGCAATCACCGTCGCGGAATGTGCGGCATTATCGATCATCGCCATCTCACCCAGAATCGCCCCGGCCTCCGCCGTCTCCATCACCCTGTCGCGAACGACGATCTCGACCGTACCGGACATCAGCACATACATAAAATCGCTTTGTTCACCCTCACTGAACAAAGCAGCCCCTGCCGCCAATGTTTTTAAATCTGTCTCGTGACGAAACAACTCCGCTAGATTCATGGTACTGCCCCCGATATTAACAACGGCATTATTCTATCCGAAAGTAATCTTATACAAAGTCCTGTTCATCGCAAAGACCATTTGTCGCATGAACTCATTCCAAAGTCGCATACCTGCACCAGGTCTCGCGTATAAATAACGTCGCGATCAGCCCCATCAGCGAGAATCCCAACAGGATGGCGATGCCGCTCTGATAGTTACCCGAACCGGTAGTGCCGGCAGCCGCATGCGAATGATCAATCGCCCAGCCGACCAGCGGCTGCATGATCGCCGTGCCAAGAAAACCGCCTATATTGACCACGCTGGTTGCCATCCCTGAAAGCGCATGAGGGTTGACTTCCTTGGCACACGACCAGCTCAGCGTGAAGCTCGGCGCGCACAGGCCCATCACAAAAAACAGCGCATAGCTGCCCATATCGTTCATAGGCACACCGAACAGCAAAGGCAACCAGCACAAACAATAGACGATAGCGCCTGAAGTCATCACCGGTTTGCGACGGCCGATGCGGTCAGACAACATACCGATAAAGAATGCGCCGAGGGCGAATCCTGCCAGCAGCAAGGTGGTATGACGGGTAGCCTGCGCTCTGTCCATGCCGTACACATCGCGCAGGAACGGCACAGCCCAAAGACCTGCAAAGGCAAACAGCGAACCTGCCAGTCCCATGTTCACCCAGAGACCCGGCCAGGTTGCACGGTTCTTCAGCACCACCATCAGCCCGTCATACCAGTGCCCTGCGTGAAGCGCATGCGCCGCACGACCGTCAAGTTCACGCATACTCGGCAATCCGGCCCGGCCCGGATGGTCATGTACCAGCAACCAGGCCAGCACCGCCAGCAATAAAGACAACATACCGACGGCTTCAAACGCAGTACGCCATGAAATGGTGTTCAGCGCCCAGGCCAGCGGTGCTGCGGCTAGCAGCGAGCCGATATTGCCCATCAGAATGGTCGCCCCGGTCATGGTCGCAAAATGCCGGTCGTGGAACCAGGCGGCGTTCAATTTTAAAAGAGAGATGAACGTGACCGACACGCCCAGACCCACCAGCAGACGGCCTATCGATGCGGCGGTCAACGTATCCGCCGTGCCGAACAACAGCGAACCTATTCCTGCAATTAGTCCGCCTATCGCCACCACGCGGCGCGGCCCCATCGTATCGACCAGAATTCCGGTAGGGATCTGCATCACCATGTAGACGTAAAAATAGGTCGCCGCAAGGCCACCCAACTCCGCGCCGCTGGCGTGAAAGGTCTGCTGTAAATCAGCCGAGATCGCCGCTGGTGCGAAGCGATGAAAGAACGACAGCACATATGCCAGCCCGACGATGGCAAAAGCCGTCCAGCGCAGACGAACGAGCTGACGGGATTGATGAGGATTCAGCATCTGCGCATGCTACCTTTCAGGCTGTTGAGTATTGATGCAAGTTTCACACGCATCCTTAAAACGTGCATTCTATTCGATTGCATCACCTGGCTGTTGTCAACCATGATCATCCTGCTGCGTTAATGGCATCATGGCTAACATTGGCCGCAACAGGCAAGGTGAATAAAATGGGCAAGCTGGATACAGATTCGTTTGACGATTTTCTGAAGTCGATAAAACAAGCCGGTGTGATCATCAGCAATGAGGCCGAATTGCGCGAGCGCATGGCCGAGGCATACAGTTGGCGTTATGCATTCAGAACCATGATGGCCAACGGCCGCCGGGTTGGCATCTGCTTTGAAGAAAGCAACAACAGCATAGATGAAGCAAAAATTCGCCGCGCATTCTCCAGATACCAGCTCCCGCAAGGTTCAGAGCGCATTCTGGCCGCCTCATTGGAATCCGCCTACTGAGACATCAGACAAGCGCCTGCAGCACGGCTTTGAGCAAAGTGTAGCAGCGTGCGACGGACGCAATTTCAACCCGTTCTCCTGGCGCATGCGCGCCGCGTATGTCCGGCCCGAATGAGATCATGTCCAGATGCGGATGGCTCGCAGCCAACAGGCCGCATTCAAGTCCGGCATGGATCACCTGCAAACTGGCGGGCTGACCGAACTGTTCGGTGTAGACACGCTGACACAGCGCCAGCAAGTCCGACTCAGGATCGGGCGTCCAGCCAGGATAGGCGCCATCCTGCCAAGCAGAAAATCCATAAACCTGCGCCAGCGAGACCAGTTTATCGGCCAGTTCAGCTGCACGCACATCCTGTAGCGAGCGCACCTTGAAGGTCGCTTTGAACGCGCCATTTTCGAGCGCCGCCACACCCAGATTGCTTGAAGTGCCTGTCACGCCGGGGAAATCGTCGCTGATGCGCGCAACACCGTTCGCGGCGATATCAAGGAACGCAAGCAGCCTGTCACGATCCGTGCGCGAAATGGATGCGTCCGCTGACACCTCACCCTGTTTGCAGGTAAAAGACACGTTCGGATCGACCTCTTTGAAGCGTGCCTGCCATGCTTCATGACGTTGCCTCACCCATTCATCGATATTCAGCGCCATATCAACGGGCAGCGCACACACCGCATACGCCTCGCGCGGAATCGCATTACGCACCGTGCCGCCTTTCATCTCGACAAGGCGAACATCGGTGTGCGCGGACAGCTCACGCAGCGCCTCAGCCAGCAGCTTGATCGCATTGCCGCGCCCGAGATGGATATCGATGCCGGAATGTCCACCACGCAAACCTGAGACATCAAACCTCAGTTGCGCATAATCCGCCGGCACGGGATGCGGCTCGCATAGGTGGCGCACCTCAACATCCACGCCGCCCGCACATCCCAGATAGAAATACCCCCACTCCTCGGTGTCCAGATTGATCAGCGTCTTGCCCTGCAACGTTCCGGCAACCAGACCGCGTGCGCCATCCATGCCTGACTCCTCGTTGACCGTGAGCAGCACTTCAATCGCCGGATGTATGAGTGACGTATCTTCAAGCGCTGCCAGCGCCAGCGCCACCCCGATGCCGTTATCCGCTCCCAGCGTAGTATCCGGCGCGCTGACCCAGCCGTCTTTCACCTCGACGCGTACCGGGTCTTTCAGAAAATCGTGCTGTGTGCCGGAATTAGCCTGACACACCATATCCAGATGCCCTTGCAGGATCACACCCGGCAAACCTTCGCAGCCCGGGCTGGCGGGTTTCTTAAGAATCAGATTGCCAACGCTATCCACCACCGCAGCAATACCCCGCGACTCGGCCCACGCACTCAGATGCGCGATAAGTTCAGCCTCATGCTTTGATGCGTGCGGTATTTCGCACAGCGCGGCAAAGTGGTTCCAGACAGATTGCGGGTGCAGTTTTTTCAAACTCATCGTCATGTTTTTTCCTGTTTGTTGTTGAGCCAGTCCAGCGCGCCCAGCCCTGCGCGCCGTCCACTGGCAAAGCAGGCGGTCAGCAGATAGCCGCCGGTAGGCGCTTCCCAGTCCAGCATCTCACCGGCACAGAACAGACCGGGCCTCGCCATCAGATTTTCGTCCAGATCCGCGAAGCGCACGCCGCCTGCACTGCTGATCGCCTCATCCAGCGGACGCGGAGCGATCAATTTCAGCGGCAGGGATTTAATGGCCGCAGTTAGTCGTTCGGGCTGATCAAAATCCGCTCGCGGCAGCAGCTCGCGCAGCAGTCCGCTCTTGACGCCCTTGATATTGGCACGGCTTTGCAAATGACTGGACATCGAACGGGAACCACGCGGATGATCCACCTCGGCAAGCACGCGCGACGGCGTTTTGCCGGGAAGCAAATCGACATGGATTACGGCGCTGCCGGCAGCTTCGATCTGATCACGCAGCAAACCCGACAAGGCATAGATCAGCCCGCCCTCAATCCCGCTTGCCGTCACCATCACATCGCCCTGTTTGATATGCAAGTTTCCCGCACTATCGGCAAAACTCACCGTCACCGACTTCAAGGGTTGACCCGCAAATTTCCCGCTAAAGTGAGCACTCCAGAGCACGTCGAAACCGCAATTGGCAGGCTTCAAGGGCGCTACGGCAATGCCGCGCGCCAGCAAAACCGGCACCCATGCGCCGTCCGAACCCAGCCGCGCCCAGCTGCCGCCGCCCAGCGCCAGCACCACCGCATCGGCATGCACCTCAACCTGCCCTTCAACCGTTTCAAAACGCAGCGACTCACCCGCCCAACCACACCAGCGATGGCGCATATGAAAACGCACGCCGGTCTGCCGCAAACGGTGCAGCCAGGCGCGCAACAAGGGAGCCGCCTTCATATCGGTAGGAAAAATGCGACCTGAGCTGCCAACAAAGGTTGAAATACCGAGGCCGTGCACCCACTCGCGCAACGCATCCGGCCCGAATGCATCGAGCAGCGGTTTGATTTCTGCACTGCGCGCGCCGTAGCGAGTGAAAAAATCTTCAAACGGTTCCGAATGCGTGATGTTCATGCCGCCCTTGCCGGCCATCAGGAACTTGCGCCCCACCGTCGGCATCGCGTCATAAACATCGACCCTCGCCCCGCCCCGACTCAGCACCTCGGCTGCCATCAATCCGGCAGGGCCACCGCCGATCACCGCAACTGTATACGGCTTATTTGCCATTGAATTTCCTGCGCGAAGTTTACAAAAATAACAATATATTCAAATAGTTACAATAATACCCGCCTGTGCACTACCGAAATCAGGCACTCGCCGGAACAACCACCCTGCTCCAGTGATGCAAGCATAAGCCCAGTAAAATACTCGCAGCGCCCATCCAGACTTGCGGCAGCACAACCTCGTTGTTCAGACTGTGTCCCAGCAGCAGAGCCAGCACCGGCGTCACCAGCGTGATGAGCGCGATGCGCCCCGCCTCCATGTGTTTGATGAGATAGTAGTACAAAGCGAAGCCCAGCACGGAGCCGAACACGCCGAGATACACCGTCGCGGCGACTGCACGTTTAGGCACATCGTTCGGCAAATGACCGTCCGCCACCCACCAGGCCGCGAAGAACAACGGTAGCGCCACGACCAGCGTGCCCAGTGTCATCGCCAACGGCGGGCTGTCATCCCCGATGCGCTTCAACCAGACCAGTCCCAACGATTGCGACACCACCGCCGCGAACAACACCAGCAGGCCGACTGCGGCCCCCGTACCCAGACTGAAGCTGCCGCGAAACACCAGCACCAGTCCCAGCAAACCGAACAGTATGCCCGCCAGTTTGACGGCGGTGAGTTTCTCTTCTTTCAACCACACCATCGCACCCAGACTGGTGATCAGGGGCGACAATCCGAACAGGACTGAGATCATCCCTGAACTGACGAATTGCGCCGACCAGTAGGAGAGCGACATCGCGCCGAACATGCTCAATCCGCCTGCCAGATAGGCCATGCGCGCACGACTGTGCAGCGGGAAACGGACACGAAACAGCGCCAGCAAAACCGCGCACAGCACCACACCGAGCGCCATGCGTGAAAACACCGCGAAGCTAAAACCGATTCCCATGGAGCTCCATTTGATGGCGAGCGGCGTGGTGGACCAGATCAGGATGACTGAAATAAATGCGGCGGGCAAAGACATGTTGCGCTCCAATCGGACGATAAAAACGAAAAAGCCACGGGGAAATTCCGTGGCCTTGAGAAAAAAGCGATGACAGCTTAAACGCTAATTCTCCGGACCACTTTGCGTGCAACGCCACACCTTGCGAAAGGTTGCACAGGGGCGGACGGGTCGAATGGAGGAAAAAGCAATCATGGACGAATTATCGGTGTGCGTGCGCGACAATGTCAATCTGCATTTGCATGGCGCCAGAAAATTCAATCAAATCAAAGTTTAACGAACAAATCATCCAGACAACTTACCGCTGCCGCCGGTTTTCCCGAGACTCGTTTCGCGGCAAATTCCTCCTCGATGTTGTCGCGGTAAAAACTCCATGCCGCACCCGAAGCACTCAGACGCCGCCAGCTCTCTTCTCCCACGCCGCTGTATTGCAGCGTGCTGCCGTCGTCGAGCTGGACCTGCAATATCCGATGGCTTGCATCGTAGCCGATAGCACGCAATTTACCCGAATTGATCCTCTTCATTTCCATAGCAATATCCAGCTCACCGGGCAGCCCCTGACAACATTTTTACCGGCTGATCGGCTTATAGCGTATCCGTTTGGGCTTCGCTCCCTCCTCACCTAAACGTTTACGCTTGTCGGCTTCGTATTCCTGATAATTGCCGTCGAAGAACACCCACTTGGAGTCGCCTTCGCAGGCCAAAATGTGGGTCGCGATACGGTCAAGGAACCAGCGATCATGCGAGATGACCGCAACGCAACCGGCGAATTCCAGCAGCGCGTCTTCCAGCGCACGCAACGTTTCCACGTCCAGATCGTTGGACGGTTCATCGAGCAACAGCACGTTGCCGCCCGCAATCAGCGTCTGCGCCAGATGCAGCCGACCGCGCTCACCCCCCGAGAGCTGACCGACCAGCTTGGTCTGGTCGCCGCCCTTGAAGTTGAAACGACCGATGTAGGCACGTGCAGGGGTTTCGTATTTGCCGACCGTCAGGATTTCGTTACCACCCGAGATCGCGTCGAACACGGTCTTTTCATTTTCCAGCGAGTCACGCGCCTGATCGACATGCGCGATCTTGACCGTAGAACCGATCTTGACGGTGCCGGAATCAGGCTGCTCGCGGCCTGTGATCATGCGGAACAACGTCGACTTACCCGCACCGTTCGGGCCGATGATACCGACAATCGCTCCGGGCGGCACCTTGAAACTCAGGTTGTCGATCAGCAGGCGGTCGCCGTAAGCCTTGGAAACCCCTTCAAATTCAATGACTTCGTTGCCAAGACGCTCACCGACCGGAATGAAGATTTCCTGAGTTTCGTTGCGCTTCTGGTGTTCCTGCGAATTAAGCTCCTCAAAACGCGCGATACGCGCCTTGGATTTGGCCTGACGCCCTTTCGGATTTTGCCGCACCCATTCCAGTTCCTGCTTCATCGCCTTCGCGTGCGCATCGATCTGTTTGTTCTCGGTCGCTAAGCGCGCGCCCTTTTGCTCAAGCCACGAGGAATAATTTCCCTTCCACGGAATGCCGTGGCCACGATCGAGTTCGAGTATCCATTCGGCGGCGTTGTCCAGGAAGTAACGATCGTGGGTGACGGCAACCACGGTGCCGGGGAAGCGCACCAGAAATTGTTCCAGCCATTCGACAGATTCAGCATCCAGATGGTTGGTCGGTTCATCCAGCAGCAACATATCCGGCTTATCCAACAACAGCTTGCACAGTGCAACGCGGCGTTTTTCACCACCGGACAGATTTTTGATCACTGCATCCCATTCAGGCAGACGCAGCGCGTCGGCGGCAATTTCCATCAACTGGTCGGAACCTGAGCCTGCTGCGGCGATAATATTTTCCAGACGCGCCTGCTCGGCGGCGAGCGCATCGAAATCAGCATCTTCCTCGGCGTAGGCGGCATACACATCATCCAGCTTCTTCTGCGCCTGCATCACTTCGCCCAACGCCTCTTCAACTTCCTGGCGGACGGTATTTTCAGGGTTCAGCTGCGGCTCCTGCGCCAGATAGCCGATGCGGATGTTAGGCAGATGCTGCACCTCGCCGTCGTATTCCTTGTCCACGCCCGCCATGATGCGCAACACAGTGGATTTACCCGAACCGTTAAGCCCGAGCAGACCGATCTTGGCGCCGGGGAAGAAACTTAAGGAAATATCCTTGATGATCTGACGTTTGGGGGGGACAACTTTGCTCACGCGGAGCATGGACATTACATATTGGGCCATGATGTTAGTTCGATGAATAAAAAGTGCGTAAGCTTAACCTATCGCGCCGCACTTTGGGATAGCAGGAACGGATGAGTTTTACAAATTATGCCTGCCGGCGTCAGGGGATTGGTGGCGCGACGCGCCGCTTGTTGCTAAGATGATCCGCCCCCATTGACAATCAATCAGGAGATTACAAAATGAAAATCACCATGAAGAAGCTGTTGTCGGAACTGAACAAGGATCTGGAATGGGAATATGCGGCGGCGATCCAGTACGTGCAGCACGCTGCGACCATTAACGGCGCGCAGTTCGACTCCATCCAGAAGGAACTCTTGATCCACGCACAGGAAGAAATGCAGCATGCGGTGATGCTGTCCGAACAGATCGATTTCTTAGGCGGCATACCCACGGTGGATGTGGAAAAACGCGGCATTTCGGCGGACAGTCTGGAAATGCTCAAACAGGATCTGGCGGGCGAAGTGAACGCCATCGCACGCTACAAGGAACGCATCGGTCAGGCGGAAGCGCTTAAGGAATATGGCTTGCGACGTGTGCTGGAAGATATCCTGATTCAGGAAGAAGAACACAAGCGCGACATCGCCAACGCACTGTCAAAATAAAGTAAGTCGGGTCATCCCGACTTACTTTCTGCGTACCACCCATTTGCGCGCTTCTTCAGCCAGCAACATGGCGGGCATGAAAAGCAAAATGTACAGCCAGACTACACCGCCGATCGGCGCGGTGCCGAACAGCGCATTACCCCAAGGGGTGTAGTCGATCAACATCAACAGCGCCAGTTCGAACACAATCCCGTAAGCAATCAGACTATTGCGGCGGTGAATGCGGCTGAATACGGACAGCGCGGGATGACGACACAGAAAAATATTGACCACCTGCATCACAATGATCGCTGAGAAACAGGCCGTGGTTGCCTGCAAATACAGATGATCGTGCAGACCCGACATACTACCGAACTGCCAGCCACCGCCATGCAGTACGAAGAAATACGCTGCCATTGCGGCGGCCGCTTCAATCGGACCCAGAAACAGGTAAACACGCATCATCATTCCCATGCTTAACAGGCGTTCACTTGGTTGCCTAGGGGGCCGCGCCATGGTATCCGGGTCGGGTTTTTCAGCGCCGAGCGCCAAGGCCGGCAAGGTATCGGTACCCAGATCGATCGCCAGTATTTGAATCACGGTCAGCGGCAGCGGAACACGCAGCAGCACAAAAGCCAAATAGGGCACGAGCTCCGCCACGTTGTGAGTGAGAATATAGGTGAGAAATTTGCGCAGATTGTCGTATACCGCGCGCCCTTCCTCGATGGCTGCGACAATGGATGCAAAGTTGTCGTCCAGCAGGATGATGTCGGCCGATTCCTTGGCGACATCCGAACCTGTGATGCCCATCGCAATCCCGACATCGGCGCACTTCAAGGCCGGTGCGTCGTTCACGCCGTCACCTGTCACAGCAACGACTTCGCCACGGTGCTGCAAGGCCTGCACGATGCGCATTTTCTGGTCGGCGGCGGTACGCGCGAAGATCAGTTCAGGCGCATCCAATATCAGCTGCAAACCGGCATCTGACAACTGGCGCAAACGATCTCCCGTCAGAACGACGGGATCCTGCGCCAGCCCGATCTCCCGCGCCAGAGCACAAGCGGTTTGCGGATGATCGCCGGTGACCATGATCACACGAATGCCGGCGGCATGGCAGGTTTTAATCGCATCAGGCACGGCCTCGCGCGGCGGATCAACCAGTCCGACCAGACCTGCAAAGATCAAATCTTCCTCAGGCTGAGGCGTTCCTTGTGGCAAGTTCCGATAGGCCAGCACCAATACGCGCAGGCCCTGTTCCGCCATTCCGTCCTGAACACTCAACAGACTTGCGCGACCGGCCTCATCAAGCGGTACGATCTCACCTTTTAACCATACCGCGCTGCACAGCGGCAGCACAGACTCCGGTGCCCCCTTGCAATACAAGACATGCCCTTCCGGCGTGTCGCAGATCACCGACATGCGTTTGCGCTCGGTGTCGAACGGAATCTCGTCCAGACGCACAAAATCCACACTGCTTGATGGCACACTCTCCAGCAGCGCCACTTCCATCGGGTCACCCTGCCACACTGCCACACCATCCTGCTCAATACGGCGCAAATCGTGGCAATATCGCATCACGTCATACATCTGGCATGAATCCGGCAGATTTTCAGGCGAAGTCATTTCGCCGGAAAAATACACCTGCCGCAAACTCATGCGGTTCTGCGTCAGCGTGCCGGTCTTATCTGAGCAAATCACACTGGCCGCGCCCAACGTTTCAACGGCAGGCAGGTGGCGTACCAGCGCGTTCTTCTTCGCCATGCGCTGAGTTGCCAGTGCCAGCGACAGGGTCACGGTAGGCAACAGGCCTTCCGGCACATTGGCGACGATAATGCCGATCGCAAACACCAGGTTTTCCCAGAACGACAAGCCAATCATCCGTCCTATAAAGAAAAAAACCACACCCAGCAGGAGAGCGAACAGCCCTATCAGCCGGGACAAGCGCATGATTTCCTTCTGCAGCGGCGACGGAGGTTCAGTGGACACCTGCGTCAGGCGGGCAATGTTTCCGAATTCGGTACGCATTCCAATTGCGTACACCATGGCGCGTGCCTCACCCGAAATCAGCGAGGTACCGGCATGCAGAATGTCGCGCCGCAGTGCTGCTTCAGGTTGCGCAGTGACATCTCGCGATTGAGGCTGCGATTCGCCGGTGAGATTGGCAGTGTTGACGCGCACCCCGAATGCTTCGATCAGACGGCAGTCGGCGGGTACATCGTCACCCGCCGCCAGCAACACCACATCGCCCGGCACAAGCTCTGTTACCAGTAATTGCACAGCATGACCGTCGCGCAGCGCGGTGGTATGGTGCGGCAACAGATTGTTCAGTGCGACCAGTGCTTGTTCCGCGCGGTATTCCTGCCAGAATGAAAACAACCCGTTGATCAGGATCACGCCGAGTACTGCGTAGCCCAGCATTGCCATGCCCTGACCGGGATCGCGCCACTCGGCGAAAAATGCCAGCCCTGCCGCCAGCCAAAGAATCAAGGCAAAAAAGTGGGTGAATTCTTTGACCAGCTTGGATATCAGAGGCTGCCCGGCTATTTTTTCAAGTTTGTTGGCACCGTATTTTTTCTGCCGCTGCACGGCCTCCGCCTGCGTCAAACCACGCTCGCTGCTGTGCAGATGCATATAGAGTTTTTCGATGGTTTGCAGATTCATAACAATCGGAAATTTCCATAAAAACCATATAAATCAATATGATATAATTACAGATAAAATTGAACAACGGCGTATTCAGCCTTGTTTCATCAGTTCATCAAACTCGGCTATCGGCACCGGCTTGCCGAACAAATAGCCCTGATAGTGCGTACAGCCGTTATCCAGAATGATTTGTCGTTGCTGTTTGGTTTCCACCCCTTCGGCGATGATGTCCATGTTCAGACTTTTTGCCATTGCAATGATGGTATGCACAATGGCATTGTCGCTGCTGTCAGTGGCGATATCGCGCACAAACGACTGATCTATCTTGATTTGATCCAGCGGCAGCCGCTTCAAGTATTGCAGCGACGAATAGCCGGTGCCGAAGTCGTCCATTGAGAACATAATGCCGATCTCTTTCAAAGTGTGCATATTGGCTATCGTGTTTTCTATGTTATCCAGCAACAGGCTTTCAGTCAGTTCAATCTTGAGACGGGTCGGATTGATGCTGTGACGCTTGACAGCAGACAATACCTGAGCGACAAAATCCGGCTGGCGGAACTGCTGCGAACTGACGTTCACCGACAGGACAAGATCACGGGTGAGTTCCGCTTTCTGCCATTCACTAAGCTGTACGCAAGCGGTCTCCAGCACCCATTGCCCGATAGGCACGATCAGCCCCGTTTCTTCCGCCAGAGGGATAAACTCTGCGGGAAACACCAAACCGCGTTCAGGGTGCAGCCAGCGAATCAATGCCTCTGCACCCAGCGGTTTACGCGAATTGTCCATCTGCACCTGGTAATACAGCCGGAATTGCTGATGCTCAAGCGCTTTGCCCAATTCGCTTTCGAGCAAGGCACGGGCGTTGACGGCATTCTGCATTTGCGGATCGAAAAATCTAAGCGTATTGCGGCCATCCTGTTTGGCCTGATACATGGCAATGTCGGCTTGTTTAAGCAGCTCATCCATGGATTGCTGATGGTCGTTGAACAGCACGGCACCGATGCTGGGTGTGCTGCGACAGACATGCAGCGCCAGCTGATAAGGCTGATTGAGCGCGGCCAGAATCTTGTCGCCGACAAGCTTCGTCTGTGCCGCCGCCGTCAGGTTTTCCTCACTCAGTCCTTCGAGCATGACGACAAACTCATCTCCCCCCAGACGGGCAATGGTGTCGCTTTTGCGTACGCAACCTTCCAGTCGTTTGGCAACCTGTTGCAGCAACAGGTCCCCGATGTTGTGACCCAGCGTGTCGTTGAGCGTTCTGAAATTATCCAGATCGATAAACAGCAGCGCACCGTCCGCACCGCTGCGTACACTGAAAGCCAGCGCGTGACCCAACCGGTCTATCAGTAAACGCCGGTTAGGCAGACCCGTGAGCTGATCAAAGAAGGCCAGGTGTTTTATTTCTTCTTCTGCGGCCTTGCGTTCCGATATGTCGATGTGTGAGCCGACATAGTGGGTAACCACGCCGTCCGGCGTCTTGACGGCAGAGATGGTGAGCAATTTTGGATAGACTTTACCGCTTTTACGCCTGTTCCATATTTCTCCGCGCCATGTGCCTGTGCGCTGGATAGACTCCCACATCGTACGGTAAAAATCCGCATTGTGACGACCCGATTTGAGCAACCCGGGCGTCTGGCCCACGGCCTCTGCGGAGGTATAGCCGGTTGTATCGGTGAATTCCTGATTGACCCGCAGGATTACCGTGTCCGCATCGGTAATCATCGTGCTCTCATGCGATTCGACAGCGGCTGCGATGCGCATCTCATGTTCGGCCAGCTTGCGAGAGGTAATATCGCGGGCGGTTCCAAAGAAACCGGTAATTTCTCCGTGCTCATCCTGCACCGGCACGATCCGGTTATCGACCCACTGCTTGCGGCCGTTACTCCCCGGTATCTCCTGAATCTCCTGAACCGCCCCGCGACCTGCGATCACCTGTTTTTCCAGCCGGTAGTAAATATCGGCGTATTCTTCGGCAAACACATCATAATCGGTCTGACCTGACAGATCAGTCCTTTGCAAAGAAGCTGCCGCTGCCAGCGTTTGACTGGCAGCGGTATACACGTGATTGAGATCCTTGAAATAGAGGCAATCATCGGTGTTATCCAGCATGGCTCTGAAATCAGCCATCATGGGCGGCTTCTCCCGCCCGGGATTTTTAACATCCTCCAGATACAACTCAAGAATGTTGCCCGCAGCCTCTTTGGTGTAATGCCCGCTGACGCAGCGTATGCGACCATCGGCCTGCCTGAGCCGGATGTTAAATTTGCCCGAAGAGCTGGCGTTTAAAAACAGTTCGTCGGCGATATCCTGATCGTGGACGTGAATCCGGCTCTGAAGCGAGACCTTGCCTGTCAAGAAATCATCCGGCCTGAAGCCTGTCATGGCCTCAATACCATCGGTAACGGACAACACCGTCACAGGATCGTTCAGGGATAAGCGAATATGAGCATCTGACATAAGAGTAATTCCAATTCAGGCGTGAACGGTACGAATGATAGTTGATGTGGTTGCCATTAGTCACATTTTTGTGGCAAATTGCGATGCTCACGTTAAACCATCGTGTTAGCCGAAAAAAAAGCTCCCAAGGTTTCCCCGGGGAGCTTCCGTTTCAATCCAACTTACAACTTAGTGGGCAGTTGCCTGCTCAGAGTTAATGCCGGTATTCTGGCGCACATACAACTCGTCCCACATTTCTTCGGCACGTTTATCGCGTGTGAAGATGGAACCTAAAATCACCATCAGGAAACCCAGCGGAATCGACAACAGACCCGGATTTTTCAACAGGAAGTAAGGTTTTTCCAGGCCCATGATGCTGGCGGTCTGACCGTCAAACTTCTTCAGGTCGTCTTCAGCCTTGGTCTTGGCTTTCTCGGTTGCCGCGATGTCCTTCTTCACTTTAGCCAGGTCATCCTGCGCCTTCTTCAAAGCAACCGGATCAGCAGCCAATGCGGTCAGCGATGCTTCCAATGCCGGCACTTTCTCGTTCAGCTTGGCCAGCTTGTCTGCCGCACCCGGTTTAGCCGCTTTTTCAGGAGACGCCGGTTTGGCAGGAGCAGAAGCAACGCAACCTTCCATCGCAAACAGTTCGCAGATGAAACTCGATGCAGCAACCGCAGGTTTGGCTTCCTTCGCGGCCTGAAGCGGCTCGCCTTCGATGACCTTTTTGGCCGAAGCAATCACAGCCTTCGGATAAGTCATGTTGGGTGAGATCATCACCAGACCGATGGCCGTCAGTGAACCGACCAGCATGCCCAGGATGATGCCGGTGGTGTTGCACTTCTTCCAGTACAGCGTCAGGAACACGGCTGGCAAGTTAGACGATGCGGCAACCGCAAAGGCCAATGCAACCAAGTGAGCCACGTTCTGACCTTTAGCCATAATGCCGACCGTAATCGCGATCACACCTACGATGACCGACGAGACGCGAGCGGCAACCACCTGTTCCTTCGGCGTGGCTTTTTCTCCACGGATCACGCCGACATAGATGTCATGCGCCATCGCAGAAGCGGCTGCCAGTACCAGACCAGCTACTACCGCAACAATAGTCGCAAAGGCAACCGCCGCAACAAAGGCCAGGAAGAAGTTACCCAGCAGCGAATTCTCGCCGCCACCCAGGAATTGTGCGAGCAACGGACCTGCCATATTGCCGCCCGCATCCACCGCAGCGATCTTGGCCGAACCCACCAGCATTGCAGCGCCGGTACCCAGGAATAAAGTCAGCACATAAAAACCGCCAATGATACCCATCGCCCAGATAACTGAAGTACGCGCAGCCTGTGCCGTCGGAACGGTAAAGAAGCGCATCAGAATGTGCGGCATACCGGCCGTACCCAGCACCAGCGCCATCCCTAACGAAATCTGATCGATCGGGTTCTTCAGGAACAGGCCCGGCTCCAGAAAGCGCTGACCGAGTTCTTCCTTGGTCATACCGGCTGCGGAATCTCCCAGCAACTTGGCAACCTGAGCTACAACCTTGTCATCACCTACCACGGCCTGCAAATAGCCTGGCAGACTGAAGCCATAAGGCGACCAGACCAGAAACACCAGAATCAATGAGGCGATCACCAGCAATACCGCCTTGGTAATCTGCACCCATGTCGTTGCCTTCATGCCGCCAAATACCACATAAGCCAGCATCAAAACACCCACACCGATAATTGATGTTTCGTAATCGATACCGATCAGCGTCTTGATCAGCACGCCGCCGCCGACCATTTGCGCAGTCAGATAGAAGGTCGAAACGGTGATCGTGGAGAGCGCCGCCACCACTTTGGTCTTCTTCGGATCATTGCGGAAAGCCAGGATGTCGCCCATGGTGTATTTGCCGATGTTGCGGCAAGGTTCGGCGATCACCAGCAACACGGTGATATAAGCCACCAGCCAGCCCACCGAATACATGAAACCATCGTAACCGTACAGAGAGATCAGACCTGCAATCCCCAGAAAAGAAGCCGCTGACAGATAGTCGCCCGCAATCGCCCAACCGTTCTGGATACCGCTGACCGAACGGCCCGCCGCATAAAATTCCGAGGTGGAATGTGTCGTGCGTGCCGCCCAGAAGGTGATCGCCATGGTGATGGCGATGATCACGCCGAACACGGCAAAGGTCATCCACTTGAATTCATCGGCAACCGCACCCGTACCCGCGAAAGCCGCGCTGCTACTGCACAGGGCAGCAGCCGACACGGTTAATTTATTGAGTATTGTCATGCTTATGCTCCCTGTGTTTCGTTGATTATTTCCTGAGCCATCGCATCAAACTCGGCGTTGGCCTTCTTTGAGTACATGAAAGCGATGATCCATGCCACGAGAAACTCGGACAGCGCGAACAGCAGGCCAAAGTTAACCACACCCCACACTTTGATTTTGAACAGTTCCTGAAAATACGCTGCGCCGATCGGCAACAGGAAGTAATAAACGGTTGAGAAAATCATCAAGCCCCACAAGAACGTCGTTTTCTTGCGATGCAATGCCTGAAATTTTGGGTTGGCGTCAATTGCCGCCCAATTGATATTTGGATTTGACATACTTCCTCCCTGAAAACGATCAACAAGTCAGGCGCAGAACATCCCGACCTACTCTTACTACGGATGTGAGATTACGTTAATGCCGCTTGCAATGCAATGCTTCTAAGCAGATTTTATTGGCATCTTTTGTCAACATCTTTTGCTACGGGGTCAGGTCTTCCATATTGCATAACCTTTATTACTTGAGGCTTAGGTCGCTATTTTTCAGAAAAAATGCAATATGGGAGACCTGACCCCGTTAAATTGTCGACAATCTTAGAACCAGACGGGAAGAAATCACACCCTCAACTGACACTGTTTACCCAGCGTTGCGCCTTTTCCAGATCGCGCAATCCGGCAAAGTCAGCGATACTCTTTTTGTCCGCCTGCACCAGACCGACCTGAAACAATTGTGCGGTGACCAGCGCATCTGCCAGTGCGTTATGTCGCGCATCGTTGCGGATGTCAAAGTGGTTTATCCAGTCGTCCAGCGAATGATAGCGTGAGGCAAGAGCGGGATTGAGCGCCGGCATCACATACGCCATATCCGACCACGGATGTTTGAAGGAAAATCCCAGATACGCCCCCATCGCGCGAACAATCATGGTCCGGTCGAAGGTGACATGAAAGGCGATCAGAGGGTCTTTGCGTAAATAATCGAGAAAGGCCAGCAGCGCATCGGGCGCCGGCACCCCCTCTGTCTGAGCCGAGCCACCGATACCGTGCAGCAGGATGTTTTCCTTGTCGCTGACGGTAGCCTGTTGCAACACCACGTAAAAACTGTCGCCCAGATCGATCTTGCCGTTCACCACCGCCACCGCGCCGATGGAGATCAGCCGATCTTCCCACAAGTTAAGCCCGCTGGTTTCAACATCCACCACCACGCAACGCACACCACTCAGCGGCAGATTGAGCGACGCACGCGGCAGCGCTTGCCAGTCCGCGAGCCGTCGCTGCTGCTCATGAGCCAGTTGCGGCCTGTTGCCGAACCAGCGTGAAAACCAGTTTCTCACAAGTGATACTCCAGCGCGAGACGCGCCTGCAGCTTGCGCGCCTGACGAAAAGCTTCCTTGAGAATGCGCCGGTCCAGTTCGTGCAACGCTTCCGGATCAATCCGGTTATCCAGCTCGTCGTCGCTCAAACCTCGCTCCTGCCCCTCGTCGTGATGGCGCATGCGCAACACCTGAATAAACAAAAAGGCATCGATCCAGGCTTCGACTTCGGACGGATGGATTTTCAGCCTGGCAGCGCTGGCCCGCAGGCGCTGGAGCGTACTGGTTTGCGTCACGCCCGCCGCCAGACTGAAGATGCGCGCCGCATCCACAAACGGCGTGATGCCGTTAAGCTTGAGATCGAGCGTATGCTCGCGACCCACCACAAAATCGCGCACCACGCCGAGCGGCGGACGGTTGCTCATTGCATTTTCCGCCATCTGGTGCAAAAAGCGCGTATTGTCACTGGCGGCTCTGGATAGCCAAAGCCGCAATTCATCCGTCAGCGCATGCGCACCGTACACGGAACGAAAATCAAAAAATATCGAGGCGTGCAACAGCGCCAGCGGCGTGCCATTAGTGATCCAGTCGGAAAATTTTCGCCTCCACTCGTCCAGCGACAGACACCATTCCCGATTCGATGCCATCACGTTGCCGCGACACAAAGGAAAACCGCACAAAGCCAGCGTTTCGTTGATGCGACGTGCGACCGGCAGCATCAGCTCGCGCACCCCGTCTGCCGTCATGCCTTCCGGCACAGTGAAAATAATCGCGTTGTCCTGATCAGTGTTCAAGGTCTGCTCGAAACGACCTTCCGATCCCAGCGCCATCCAGCACAGGCGCGCTGCCAGCGGTGACGCTCCGATACCGCTCGCATCATATTCCAGTTCAACCACGCGCGAGGTCAGCAGATCGTTGAAGGTGGAAATGAACTGGGTCAGTTGTTCCGCCGCCACCCCTTGCGCCATCATGTTGTGCGCCATGCGGCGAATGTCGCGGGCGGATTGCTGCAATTCTTCGAGTTTTTTCGCGTGTCGTATGCCCGAGCCGATTTGGCGCAGCCCTACCCGCTGCAAGGCGAACAAGTCTTTCTCAGACACGATGCCGACCAGCTTCTCGTTTTCAACCACCAGCACGTGGCGAAACCCCTGCCTTGCCATCGTCAGCGCTGCCTCATAGGCCAACGCATGCGGCGGAAGAAAGGTCAGCTGTAGCGTCATGATGCCGATGACCGGCAGTTCAAGATCGATTTGCGGCAGCGCAATGCGTTCCAGCACATCGGGCAGCGTCAAAATACCCACCGGTCGCCCATCGCTATCTACCGCTATCATCGAGCCGATGTGCGCATCACACATACGCGCCAGCACTTCCCGCACCGTCGTTTGCGGTGAACAGGTGACCGGCGCGCCACGGATAACAGCCGACAACGGACTGTTCAGCGATTGCTGTTCAGAAGATGATTGTGTGTACTGCGCCTGGATCACTTGCTTGGAGTGCTCCAGCAGGTTGGCGATGCGGCGCGTACAAAAATCCCGGAACGGCGCACTCATGCCAAGCAGCGTATGAAAATCGCTGAGCGGCAATTCATAGCAAAACGTATCAACAACCGAGCGATAAATACTCGCCACCGGACGATGCGCCAGCAACGCACCCAACGGGAAGCATTCACCCTCGGCCAGCTCCAGCCAGGCATCCGTCTCGCTGGCATGAGCGACACTCTGCTCGCCCTGCACCAATCCTTGCTTGATGACCAGGAAGCGCCCCGCCACGCCCTGTTCAGGCGAAACAATCACCTCACCCAGCGGATAGTAGCCAAGCTTCATGCGTTCGAGCATCCACAACAGATGCGCCGGCTCCATCTTGTCGAATGGCGCGTGTGCCGCAAAAAATGACAACTGAGAAGAATGAATTGCGCTCAAACCGTCACCTCACCGATAAATAAATACCAAATTAATCAAGCAGTTATAAAACAAGCCCTGAGTTTACTTCTCAGACGTGGATAATTTAAATAACGGATTGAACGCATAGAACGCCGACAGCGCCCAGTTTTCAGCAATGCGCGCACCCGGCTCGCCCAGCGTATTAAAATGAATTCCGTCACCACCACTGGCCGGGTAGGCTGCGACCGTCCGGCTGTCGAACAACAGGCAATACGGGCCCACACCCGCGCGCAGGGCATCAAAAACACGGCTAAGTTCAGGTTCAGACTGGATGCGCGCATGAGGCGGGCCGATCCAGATACACTTGCTACCCGAATTGACAATCGCCATCGCCATCTCATGGGATGTTTGCTCCACCCATTCGACCGGCTTGCCATACATATTCGCGCCCAGCTCTACCACGGTATAGCGAGGCTGATGTACGGCGAGCAGGCGGATAATCAGCGGCGTCTCCTGCTCCCAGCCGCGCTGCTCGTGTCCTTGGGTATCCCTGAAATAATAACCGCAACGGGTCTTTCCACCCTCGAACCAGTTGTGCGGCGAACTGCCGCAGACGGCATAAGTCGCCACGTTAAATCCTTTTAAACTGCGCAGAACCGCATCTTCCTGCATGCCAAAACTGCCCATCGCGTGCGAGTCACCGATAAAGAGAATCACCGGCGGCAATTTTGCAGCGCTTAAATCAGCACCGAAGGATGAGTCCATCGAAAGCACAAGTGCGATCATGCACCATACCGTCTGAAACCTGCCGAATCCAAATTTATGCGAGCTATTCATCGTTTTCCTCTGCAATTTGGGCATTATAGGACGAACTGCGATTTATCCTAAATCCACGAATGCTTTTTGATTCGATATGCAGTGCGCCGCTGTGGGATAATTCAAGTATGAATACGACACTTCTTTCAGGCCTCAACCCGCCGCAACTGCAAGCCGTCACCCTGCCCCACCAGTCCGCGCTGATTCTGGCCGGTGCCGGCAGCGGCAAAACGCGTGTGCTGACCACGCGCATCGCTTATCTGATCAGCACAGGTGCTGTCAGCCCGCACGGCATACTGGCGGTGACTTTCACCAACAAGGCTGCAAAGGAAATGGTCACGCGCCTGTCTGCGATGCTGCCGATCAACACGCGCGGCATGTGGATAGGCACATTTCACGGGCTTTGTAACCGGCTGTTGCGTGCGCATTACCGCGAGGCGAATCTGCCGCAGACCTTTCAGATTCTCGATTCCGGCGATCAACTCTCCGCGATCAAGCGGGTGATGAAAGCGCAGAACGTGGACGACGAAAAGTATCCGCCGCGCGAGATGCAAAACTTCATCAGCGGCAGCAAGGAGCAAGGGCTGCGCGCGCATGAGGTGGAAGCGTTTGATCCCTACACGCGTCGCAAAGTGGAGGTGTACGCCGAGTACGATGCGCAATGTCAGCGTGAAGGCGTGGTGGATTTCTCGGAATTGCTGCTGCGCTGCTATGAACTGCTGTCGCGCAACGCGTCGATCCGCGAACATTATCAGGAGCGCTTCAAACACATCCTGGTGGATGAATTTCAGGACACCAATCCGCTGCAATATCAATGGCTTAAATTGCTGGCAGGTGGCGGAAGGGTGGAGCCGGAGGCGCCGGGCACCCCCGGACATACCCCTTGCGGGCACAAGCACAATTCGCTATTTGCGGTGGGCGATGACGATCAATCCATCTACGCTTTTCGCGGTGCGAATGTCGGCAACATGAAAGATTTGTTGCGCGACTTCAATGTCGAAGCAGTCATCAAGCTGGAGCAGAACTATCGCTCGCACGGCAATATTCTCGATGCTGCCAACGCGCTGATTTCCAACAACCGCAACCGTCTGGGCAAGAACCTCTGGACGTCGGAACACGGCGGAGAAAAGATCCGCGTGATGGAAGCGCCGACCGACGTGGAAGAAGCAAATTTTATTGTCAATGAAATAAAACAGTTAAGTCATGAAGGACTGAAGCTGACCGAAATGGCGCTGCTCTACCGGTCAAACGCACAGTCGCGGGTGCTGGAACACGCGCTGGTGTCGGCGGGATTATCCTATCGCGTGTATGGCGGCCTGCGCTTTTTCGAGCGCCAGGAAATCAAGCATGCATTGGCTTACTTGCGCCTGATGCAGAACACCGACGACGACAATGCGCTGCTGCGCATCATCAATTTTCCGACGCGCGGCATCGGTGCGCGCAGCATCGAACAGGTGCAGGAAGCGGCCAGAATGCACAGTGGCGGCTATGACACGTTACTGGCGCAGCCAGCCGATGGCGGGAATAGCCGCCAAGCCGCCCCTCCCGCACCAGAGGGCTCCGCCCCACCGTCTCGGGGCGGCACGCTGTGGGACGCAGCGGCCCGTGCGGGCGGCAAGGTATCCGGTTTCGTCGGACTGATCGAATCGCTGCGCAGTGCTACGCATGACCTGCCTCTTCCCGAAATCATGGAGCATGTGCTGGTACACAGCGGCCTTGTCGCGCATTACCAGAATGAGACGGGTGCAAAGAAGCGCGAGGCGGAAGAGCGACTGGAAAACCTGAAGGAGCTGGTGACGGCGGCGACACTGTTCGTGCATGAAAACGAGGATGACAGCCTGACCTCGTTCCTGACTCACGCCTCTCTGGAAGCGGGCGAACATCAGGCAGGCGATCAGGACGACGCACTGCATCTGATGACAGTGCATGCGGCCAAGGGCCTGGAGTTCAACGCCGTGTTTATCACCGGCCTTGAGGAAGGACTGTTCCCGCATCAGAACAGTCAGCGCGTGGACGGCGGACTGGATGAAGAACGCCGCCTGATGTATGTCGCGATCACGCGCGCGCGTCGCCGGCTTTACCTGAGTTTCGCGCAAAGACGCATGCTGAACGGGCAGGTGAGTTACGGCGCACCATCGAGTTTTTTGAAAGAGTTGCCGGATGAATTGCTGCAATGGCTGTCGGCGCGACAGGTTGCGCGCAACCCGTTTGCCTCTTTCGGTTATGCGGCACCTGCGGCATCCTCGGCTGCCACCGCACCCGTGCAACGTTCCGTGAGCGGCACGGGATGGCGAATTGGACAGCGTGTGTTCCACCAGAAATTCGGCGAAGGGGTCGTTACCGGCACGGAAGGCAGCGGCAACGACGGCCGCGTGCAGGTTAATTTTAAACACGCGGGCAGCAAATGGCTGGCGCTCGAATACGCAAAACTCACCGCACTATGAGCAATGCTCCGCCTGATGCCGCACTGCAAGATCCGCGTCTCAAACTGATTTTTGATAGTTACCAGCGATTGACGGGCAAGCGGCTGCTCGATTCAGCGCCTTTCGATCCTGAGGTGATGTGGCATGCGCTGCACGCCATCGTGGCTCACGGCACAGAAGTCGATCCGGTGTTTTTCTACGGCAACCGTACTGCGCTTCAGCGCTTCGAGATGACTTTTGACGATTTCGTGCGTCTGCCCTCCCGTCTTTCAGCCGAACCGTTGGCGCAGGAAGCCCGGACCAAATTGCTGGAAAGGGTCACAAAACACGGTTTTATTGACGACTATTCTGGCATGCGCATCAGCAGCAGTAACAGGCGTTTCATGATTGCGAATGCGACGGTGTGGAATCTGCTGGATGCGGCGGGTGTTTATCACGGTCAGGCCGCCACTTTTATTGCGTGACCCTGATTCAGCCGGGTGGCGGAAAGCTCGCCACCAGTTCGTCAGGAACCTCATGTTTTGTCGCCAGACTGATCGCGCTGGCTTCTGTGATCGCGGTTATCATCACCCCGGCCAGCGTTGGCAAAATTGCGATGCGGGTCAGCGCCGTCCAGATGATATGTCCCATACTGGGATTATGTGCGGTGAGACTGACCAGCCAGGCAACGAATACCAGTACAGCTGTCACCGCATAACCCCTCATCAGCCACCGGCTATTTCTGAACGCCAGCCGCCAATGCGCATCGACGAACCAGATCGTGGACTGTCTGCTGCGCAAGTAAAGGTACATGATCAGCGCACCTGTGCTGAACAATGGGATCAGCAAACCTATCATGCCGAGCTTCAACGCAAGGACTGCCGGAGCCATCAATAAATTAAAGCCGAACAGTCCTGATATCAACAAATTGTGCGGCAGCTGCGCCCGTTTGCGATCTGACTCGCTAATCTCGAATTTCATGACTTTTTCCAGCCCAGGGTTAAACTATGACCGCAATATTAGCATAAGCTGATAATCAGATCAGCGGCCACAGCATTCGCGGTACAAACAATCAGAAATGCGCCTGGTCGTCGCGCTCATTGACTTCAACCGCGCCGCCGGCAACTTCGTCCGGAAAAATATCGCAAAAACTGGCATACAGCGAAGTGAACACCATCGGCATCAGTATCAGCCAGCCCAGCATCATCGGCAGGCTGGCCAGTATTGCCAGCAACATGAACGCCATGCCATAAACCAGCATCGCACCTGCATTGTGCGTGAAAGCGCGCAGACTGAGTTTCATCGCGAGCATCGGAGGTGCGTTGCGAAAAAATACCAGCATGGGGGCGAACTGCATCGCCATCAGTAAAACGCTGAACAATACGATGCCAACCATCACCGATGCGCCGGCACCCGCGATGGCCTGCTGAATAATTTCCGGCGCTGCGGGCGCCTGATTGCTCATCAGAATGCCCACCAGTGTCGCGCCACCGACCATCATCATTGCGCCGAATATCAGATATTGACTGACCAGCGCAATGCCGCCCAGCGTGATGAGATGCGAGGTGTGGCGCATAAAACCGCTGAACAGATGCATCAATTCCAGTTCATCGCCCGACTCCAGCGAACGGCAACCGGACATCAGTCCGATCACAACGACGGGCATCAACAGGCTGACCAGCTGCTCACCGATTACCGGCACGGCAGACACGCCGGCAGCAACGACGAAACAGATCGCCAGCAGCACAATCCACAGCAACGGCGCCTTCATGAATAGCGCATAGCCCTTTTTGATCCATTGCAAGCCTTGATTAGCTTCTAAACGTTGCGGTTCCATGTTTCCCTAATGAATGTTTCAACCTTCAGCCGTAAACTCAAGAACGGCAACCCTGACTTACAGCCAGACGGCATGCGCAGCTGCAATGTGATTTTTCAGAACGCGCTCGAAGTGGCCGGGGTCATGCGCATGAATCAACTCGCCATCGCGCGGCAGATATTTATCGAACAGGCGCGACAGCCAGAAGCGCAGCGCCGCCTGCCGCAACATCAGCGGCCATGCGTCGGACTCATTCATCTGCAGCGGACGCACGGCATGGTACGCACGCAGAAATGTCTGCGCCCGGAACATATCGATTGTGCCGTCCATATTCATGCACCAGTCATTGACAGTGATTGCCACGTCATACAACAGCGCATCGGTGCAGGCGAAATAGAAATCGATCAGTCCGCCGACGCGTTCATCTTCCAGCAGCACATTGTCGCGGAATAAATCGGCGTGTATCAGGCCTTGCGGCAGATTTAAATTGGCCGGTTGCGCATGCAGCGCAATTTCGCTCTCCAGCAAGACAGCCTGTTCGGCACTCACAAAGGGCAGCACCTGCGGCGCAGTTGCTGCACGCCATGATGCACCCCGGGGATTGGGCATGATCTGCGAAAAACTCATGCCTGCAATGTGCATCTGGCCTAGCATCGCGCCCATCGCCGCGCACTGTGCGCCATTCGGCGCGACAGTAGATTTTCCGACAAGGCGGCTAACAATACAGGCCGGTTTGTTGTTCAGCACGCCCAGAAACTGATTGTGGCGATTTGCCATCGGAGCAGGACAGGGAATGCCATGGCGCGCCAGATGCGCCATCAAATTCAGATAAAACGGCAGTTCATCAGTACCCAGTTTTTCAAACAGCGTGAGCACAAAACGGCCATTGCTGGTCGTGACGAAATAATTGGTATTTTCGATACCTGAAGCAATGCCCTGCAACTCCAGCAACTGACCCAACGAATAGTCTTTCAACCAGGCGGTCAGTTCGCCCTCAGAAACGGTAGTATAAACGGACATGTGTTAAAACTTGTGAATGATCCAGCGCGGCGGACGAAATCCTGAATCCAGGCTTTCCTGGCGAGCAAATTTGCCATCGCCCCGGTCATCCACCAGATAGTAAGGCGGCCCCACTTTGGGTGTCACCTTGATCATGTAGACTCGCCCGCCTGATTTATACTCTTCAACGGTCAATTCGGTTTGTTTAACAATCGTCACTTCAGGCTCATCGGAAGATTCGGGTGTGAATGCAGGCGGAGGGGACAGCGGCTCAAGATTAGCTGGCACAGGCCCAGCTGCGAATGCGGAAAGAGAAAAACCACCAAAAATCAATAATGACAAGAAGCGCATGATAGCGGCCTGTAGTAAATTGGAATGCGTGTATTTTAGCCGATTTATCGGGCTGCAAGTTCGTCATTCGACCCGAATGAGAGACCCGTGCGTTGAAAAGCGACCGAAGTTCGCCCCGCGCAATTCCCCGACAAACTGATTCAGCTCGTCAAGTCCGCAGTTATTTAAAAAAATTGGAACTTTTTTTAAATATGCTTGCCTGAGTTTACAGTTAGCGCAAGCTATCACCCATTTCCCTCCCTGAATGGGTCTCTTAACTCCTCCCAAATAGTTAAGAACTTTGCCCCTGACCTTACCGGTTCAGGGGCATTTTTTTGCCGGCTGCAAGCCAATGACAAGCGTCAGTCAGATTCGACTGCTGATATTGAATCGCATCACACGATAAAAACCGGCAAAGACATATTCGATATGCGGATTTTCGTCCATTACCTTGCCGTTATTCAGCAACGCCTCTCCCAGTGTTGCCACAACGTCCTCCTGCCAGAATTCAGGCAAGAATGGCTCCAGACTTCCGAACAACCAGCGAAACGGCGCGAACCGATATAACAAATGCCGTTCCGGAGCAGATGCGTATTCGGTAATCAGTACTGAGCCGCCCGCACGTACCACACGGGCAATTTCGGCATAGGTATGCACACGCGCACTGGCGGGCATTTCATGAAGCAAAAAGAATACGATCACCTGATCAAAAGCATCATTCACGTAACCCATACATTCTGCGTTCATTCGTGCAAGCGGGCAGCGCGCTGCATCCTGGCGCGTTTTGCCTCTTGTCAGCTGCAACTGCCCATCGGCCACGTCACACAAGTGAACCTGACCCGCACAAACATTCAGCAGCGATGGCGTCAGTTTGCCATACACGCAGGTCAGCTGCAGCAGCCTCGCATGGGTGCCTGCCTCAACCAGCGCCAGCGTTTTGTTCAGCAGCTTGTCATATTGCCCGAACAGGATGGCATTGATGATGGTTTGGTGGTCGAACAGCCAGATACCCCGTGGCCACAGATACGCCCACCAGTAATAGCGCGCCAGATAATCCGGCACGCCTCTTGTAAACTTCCGATAAAAGCGCATCACTCAGAGCAGACCGCGCGGCTTATGCGGTGCGCGGGCAAACAGACGATCATACAGCCAGCGCGGCAACGACTTGAGCACAGCGCCTGCTATGCCCATTTGCCACGGAATCACAGCATAAGCGGTTTCTCGGGCAATCGCACGCGCCATGCGCCGTGCGGCCTCGTCCGCTTCCAGAATGAACGGCATAGGATAAGGGTTGATCTGAGTCATCGGCGTCCTGATGTAGCCCGGGCAAAGCGTGACGACCTTCACGCCACTGCCATATAATTCAACGCGCAAAGACTCCAGATAGGCAATCGTAGCGGCTTTGGAGGCAGAATATGCACCCGCGCCAGGCAGACCGCGAAATCCCGCCACACTGGCGATGCCAACCAGCGTGCCATGACGCGCATTGCGCATCAGCGCCACGAACGGCTGAAAGGTTTTCACCATCCCGAGCACATTGATATCGATGACCTGCTCAAAGGCATCGATATCCTCTGCATATTCGGTCAATGTGCCGACGCTCACCCCGGCGTTTGCAATGACGATATCAGGCAAACCCACCCGCCCGACAAAATCACCGGCCGCCTGTTGCAAGGCAACAGCATCGCGCACGTCCAGCGCGTAACAATGAACCTGGCCGGGGAACTCAGCCGCAAGGGCTTGCAACAATGTGGCACGGCGCGCGAAAGCGGCGACGATTGCACCGCGCTCAAGATAATGGCGCGCGAGCGCCAACCCCAAACCGCCCGATGCACCACTGATTACAACTCGAAGACAGGATTGAGAATCCAGAATTGAGGATTTTTCTCCCTTCCCTCTTCCCCCTTCCCCCTTCATCAGTTTTTCACTTGGGTTTGGCCTTGGCGGATTTGCTTTCTGCGGAGCGTTCCTTGCGCGCCATGGCGATGACTTCATTCAATACGCGTATGGTGTCAGCCGGTTGCAGACCGGTAATCTTATATTTTCCGTCCACAATCAGCGTCGGCGTACCGTCAATGCCATAGCTGCGGATCATTTGTTTGGCGCGAACGATTTTGCTGTTTACCGTGAACGAATTATAGTCCGCCGTAAACTTCACTCTGTCCACACCGTTGCTGCTGACAAACGCGGCTATCGTATCCAGATCGTACAGACCGACCTGTTTTTCATGGATCGCCCGATAGATCACGTCATCCAGCTGCTTTATTTTCCCCATGCTTTCCAGCGTATAGTAAGTGCGGGCCAGCGGCTCGGTCGAATCACGGAAAATCGTCGGCACAAATGTCAATTCAACATCGCCGGGCATGGTTTTTTCCCATGTAGCCAGAAAGGGGTGCAAATGAAAGCAGTGTGAACATTCGTAGAAGAAAAATTCCAGCACTTCAACTTTCTTGGTACTGGTAGGTTGCACAGGATTCTGCAACGTGTAATCCTTGCCCTGCACAGCAGCAAAAGCAGTGCCGCATAACAGCAGTGCGGCGGCGACAAACAAACGCTTAAGATGTAATTTCATTGTTAACTCCTCAAAATAACAAAAAATGGGCAGGAACTTCCTGAAAACTAGCGCACCGGCGTCGCATCAAGACCGTTCAGTTTTAAAGTACCACGCGCGCTGGTCATTTCCTGCTCGCTTTGGAAGGGGCCTACCCGTACCCGATGCATTTCCCCCTTACCCGGGAGACTGACTGTCTGCACGTTAGCCTCAAGCCCTTTCATTGCCAATGTCGCTTTAAGGTTTTCTGCATCAGCCGCATTCGCGAATGAACCCGCTTGCAAGTATTTCGGCGCCGATTTGCTCTCGTTAACCTTAGGATTTTCTGCCGCCTTTGGCGCGGCATCCGTCGCAGCATCGGGCTTGTCAGTCAGAACCTTATAGAACTCGAAACGCGGCTTGGCTTCTTCCACACCGGACGCACCGTTAACAGCATTCTCAACTCTGGGCTTGACCACTTCAACAGCAGGCCTGACAATTTCAACAGTCGGCTTGACGACTTCCACGGCAGGTTTGACATCGCTTTCCTTGTTAACGAAAGGGCTAGGCGATTTCAGGATAAACCAGGCCATCCCGGCCGCCAGCGCTACACCCACCACCATACCCATCAATATTCCGGCCAGCATCGGACTTCCGCTCTTTTTCGGCGCTGCGGATTTATTGCTTGCGGTTCTGCTCATAATTTATTTCCAATAATAATTTGTTATTCCGGCGAAGGATAAATCACATTTTTTCCGGTGCACTGACGCCCAGCAAGGACAGACCGTTATTCATCACTTGCGCGGCTGCCGCAATCAGCGCCAGACGTGCACATTTAACCGCTTCGTCGTCAACCAGAAAGCGCGAGGCATTATAGTAGCTGTGAAATGCCGCCGCTAAATCCTTCAGGTAAAACGCGACCAGATGCGGCGCCAAATCCTGCGCAGCGTTTTCAATTACCTGAGGATAATCAATAAGTTGTTGCAACAGCGCAGTTTCGTATTCGCTGTCCAGCAGTCCGACATCCGCCTGCAACAGCTCAAGCCGTTCGCCGCCCCAGATATCCAGCACCGTGCTGATGCGGGCGTGCGCATACTGGATGTAATACACAGGATTATCGTTACTTTTTGATTTCGCCAGATCGATATCGAAAACCAGTTGTGAATCCGGATGGCGCGCCGCCAGAAAATAACGCGTCGCATCGCAGCCGACTTCATCGATCAGGTCGCGCAGCGTCACATAACTGCCCGCGCGCTTGGAGATTTTCACTTCTTCGCCGTTTTTGAGCACCGTCACCATCTGGTGCAGCACATAATCCGGCCAGCCTTTGGGTATGCCGACATCCAGTGCCTGCAGCCCGGCCCGGACGCGGGTGATGGTACTGTGATGGTCCGCGCCCTGCTCGTTGATGACACGAACGAAACCGCGCCGCCATTTATCCAAATGGTAGGCCACGTCCGGCACAAAATA
This sequence comes from Pseudomonadota bacterium, assembly GCA_026399735.1. Classification (GTDB taxonomy): domain Bacteria; phylum Pseudomonadota; class Gammaproteobacteria; order Burkholderiales; family Gallionellaceae; genus Gallionella. The sequence goes on along the minus strand of JAPLQK010000086.1, from coordinate 6,247 downwards.
GGTATAACCGCCGTCCGACTTGCGCATCACCCGGTCTTTGTCATCGCCAAAATCGGTGGTACGCAACCACAGCGCATCATCCTGCTCGTAGGTATGACCGCTGGCGATCAGCCGGCTGACCGTCTCATCAACCTTACCCTCGCTATACAGCGCGGATTCCAGCGAAAACACATCGAATTCCACATTGAAGGCGCGCAAATCGAGATCCTGTTCGCGGCGCAGATAGGCCACGGCAAAATGACGGATCGCCACAACATCATCCACATCCCCTTTGCCGGTCGTTCGCTGATCATCGGCCTCTACCGTTTCGCACGCCATATAAGCGCGGGCGACGTCGCCGATGTAATCACCGCGATAGCCCGCTTCCGGCCAGGACGGATCGTCAGGCGTGACACCCTTGCAGCGCAACTGCACCGAGCGCATCAGATTTTCAATTTGAGCGCCCGCATCGTTGTAATAAAACTCGCGCGTGACATTCCAGCCCGCCGCGTGCAGCACGTTGCACAGGCAATCCCCGACCGCAGCGCCGCGACCGTGACCGACATGCAAAGGTCCGGTCGGGTTAGCCGAGACGAATTCCACCTGAACTTTGCGCCCGCCACCCAGATGAAGGTGGCCGTAGCCCGCGCCCGCATGCAATACGGCATGCACAATCGCCTGCTTGGCCGCTTTGGTGATAAAAAGATTGATGAAACCCGCGCCGGCGATCTCGACTTTTTCGATGACATCGGATTTCGGCAATGCATTGATCAATACCTGCGCGATGTCACGCGGGGATTTCTTCAGCGGTTTGGCCAGTTGCATCGCCAAATTACAGGCGTAATCGCCATGCGATGCCTGCTTGGGACGCTCGATCAAGATGGTCGCACCGACTTGATCCGGTGCCACCTCGCGCAACGCATGCGCAAATAATTCGGAAATGTGAGATTTGAAATTCAATACGACAGACATTTAGACAGCACCTTTAAAGAGGCGCGGATTATAACACCTGAGCAATATCAGATTGCGAAGCAAACCATACAAAGCATTATTCTGACGCGAGTAAACGAATCGTGTACTGACCCGATTTTTCATCGCGCACCACCATCAGCAGTTTGTGTTTCTGTGCATCCTCGACCAATTCCTTGAACGAACGATAGCCAAATGACGACTCGGTAAATCCCGGTTTACGGCGCTGCATGGTGCTTTTGACCATGGATCCCCAAATTTTCTCATCCGAACCGCGCTCGGCGATCAAAGCCTCGACAGTTTCTACAATAAAATCAAGCGCTTCATGACGTTTATCGTCCTCGCTTTTGGCGGCGGGCAGTTTGGTCTTGCCGGCTTTCACCGGCGCTTTTTTATCGGCGCGCTTTTGCTTCGCCTCCTGTTCACGCACCAGATCGTCATAGAAAATGAACTCGTCGCAATTGGCGCTCAACAAATCCGAGGTCGAATCTTTTACGCCTATGCCGATCACATACTTGTTGTTCTCGCGCAGCTTGGACACCAGCGGCGAGAAGTCCGAGTCGCCGCTGATGATGACGAAGGTATCCATGTGTGCTTTGGTATAGCAAAGATCCAGCGCGTCCACGACCATGCGGATATCGGCCGAATTCTTGCCGCTTTGCCTCACATGCGGAATTTCGATCAGCTCGAAGGCCGCTTCGTGCATGGTCGCCTTGAATTCCTTGTAGCGATCCCAGTCGCAATAGGCCTTCTTGACCACGATACTGCCCTTGAGCAACAGGCGTTCCAGCACCTTTTTGATGTCGAACTGCGCATACTTTGCATCGCGCACGCCGAGCGCCACGTTCTCGAAATCGCAGAACAACGCCATGTTGGTGATCTCAGACTGAGCGGCCATACAACCCCCTGTTTACGGTTTACGATTTACGGTTTACGGTTTACTATAAACCGAAAACTGGTTTTTAGATCACTTTGCCCGGATTCATCAAACCTTGCGGATCGAGCACCTGCTTGATTTTACGCATTAATTCAAGCTCTAACGGGTCTTTATAATCGCGTATGGCTTCGCGTTTGAGTTGTCCCAGACCATGTTCGGCACTGATACTGCCATCCAGACTTGCCACGACTTCATACACGATGCGATTCACATCATGCTCATGTTGCTCAATAAATGCCTTGTTCTGCAACGCCACCGGCATGGAAACATTATAGTGAATATTCCCATCGCCCAGATGTCCGAAGGCGACAATGCGTATCCCCGGATAAGCATCGCGCAACGCAAAGTTTGCCTGTTCTATAAATTCCGCCACCCGGCTAATGGGCACAGATACGTCGTGTTTGATACTGACACCCTCAAGCTTTTGCGCATCGGCGATATTTTTGCGCAATTTCCACCAACGTTCGGCATGTTCCTTATCGGCGACGATATCGAACTCAATGACCCCCTCGCCAAATGATTCGATCGCATCGCGCAGTGCGCCATCGAGCGGCTCAGGCAATGCATCGGTCAATTGAGTAATGATGATCCATTCATGTTTATTGGCAAAAGGCTCATGCGTGTCCGGGATGTTTTTGAAAACCAGTTCAAGACAACTGCGCGCAACAATCTCAAAACCACTGATTTTGTCCCCGCAACCGGCTCTAAGATGCGCCAGCAGCGCCACCGCAACAGCCGGGTCGCGCACCGCAATGCAGGCATTTGCAACTGATTTCTGGCGCGGATAAAGTTTGAGCACGGCAGCGGTGATAATACCGAGCGTGCCCTCCGCGCCGATAAACAGGTGTTTAAGGTCGTAACCGGTATTGTTTTTTCGCAGTCTGCGCAAACCGTTCCAGATACGACCATCCGGCAACACCACTTCCAGCCCGAGGACAAGATCGCGGGCAGGGCCGTAGCGCAACACGTTAATGCCGCCGGCATTGGTGGACAAATTTCCGCCGATCTCACAGTGCGGCGCAATGGCGGTAAGCCCCAGAGGAAAATGTCTGTCTGCTCGTTCCGGCGCTTCGTAAAGCGACGCCAGCTTGCATCCCGCCTCGACGGTCATCGTGTAATTGGTCGCATCCAACTCACGGATGCGATTCATGCGTGAGAGATTGATAACCAGTTGCAAAGTCTCATCCGCCAGCGGGACTGAACCGCCGCACAAACTGGTATTGCCGCCCTGCGGCACGATAGATATTTTCAGTGCCGCGCACAACTTTACGACGTCGGATACCTGCTGCGTATCAGATGGAAAGACCACCCCAAGCGCCATTCCGGAAAAACGTCCTCGCCAATCCGTAAAATAGGGGCTCGCAGCCTCACCTGTCATAACGGCATCGTTGCCGACAATATTGGACAATGCCGAAATTACATCAGGTTGATTCATCATGCTCCTAAAATATGAATTGGAATGCCATCAGTCAGACGGGGTGAAAGTATATGCCCGACAGCCCGTCGTTTGCAGGTTTAATTTCGTCGCTAAAATTCCAGCGGATCGACATCCAGCGAACAACGCAGTTTTTGAGTTGGCAAACTGTCCAGCACCGGGCGCCATGCTCGCAAGAACTGCTGCAATTCCCGGCGTGTATCCGCCTGTATCAGCAGTTGAGCGCGCACATGATTCGCACGTCGCGCAAGCGATGCGGGAACAACACCGAGTATTTCAACCGGATATTTCAATTCGATAGCCGTTTTTCGCGCCTGATTAAGGTAGGCATAAACTTCCGCTTCTATCATTCCCTCCGCGCGCAGCATCACCTGAAAAACAAAAGGAGGAAAACCTGCCATTTGTCGCTCGGCCAGTTGCGATGCGGCCCACCCTTCGAAATCGTGACTCTGCAAACAGCGAAATAAGGGGTGATCCGGGAAAGCGGTCTGAATCATAACTTCCCCCGGTTTATCGGCACGTCCGGCACGTCCGGCAACCTGCATCAGCTGCGCGAACAACTTTTCAGCAGCCCTGAAATCGCTGCTGTATAAAGCACTATCCGGGTTCAGCACGCCCACCAGTGTCAATGCAGGAAAATCATGTCCTTTGGCGAGCATTTGCGTACCGACCAGAATATCTACCTCATTTGCATGAATCTGTTCACGCATGGTCTGCCAGGCGCGTTTGTTTTTCGTGCTATCCCTGTCAACTCTGAGGATGCGTGCATCCGGGAAGCGCACCTGCAATACACTCTCGACACGTTGCGTGCCGCTGCCGATCGGCAGTAACTCTGCGTGACCGCAACCCGGGCAGGCCGTCGGCACGCGCAACTGATAACCGCAATGATGGCATCGGAGTCGCTGGTCTTTCAGGTGCAGCACCATCTTCCCCGCGCAGTTCTTGCAGTCTGACAGCCAGCCGCATTCCGTACACATCAGCACCGGCGCATAACCGCGTCGGTTGATGAACAGCAGACTTTGCTCGCCACGCTCGATACGCTGTCCGACTTCGCGCAGCAGCTTTTCACTGATGCCCTCCGTCATCACCGTCTGATTGATATTGATGCAATTCACCGTGGGCAAGCGCGCATCTGCCTGAGCGCGTCCTGTCAGTTTAAGTAAACGGTAACGTCCAGTCCGGGCATTGTGATAACTTTCAAGCGATGGCGTTGCCGAACCCAGTACGATAGGCACGCTGCTCTGACTGGCACGAAAAATGGCGACATCGCGTGCCGAATAGCGAAGTCCGTCTTGTTGTTTGAACGAACTGTCGTGCTCCTCATCGACGATGATCAGTGCTAACTTCGGCAATTCCGCAAAAACAGACAAGCGCGTTCCGAGCACGATCTGCGCGGTGCCCGTCTGTGCCTGTTGCCAGTTTTTAAGGCGCTCATTCTCCGACAGCCCGCTGTGAAGACTGACCAGCGACGCATCTGGAAAACGACTCAGAAAATAAGCTTCCAACTGCGGGGTAAGGTTGATTTCCGGCACCAGCAACAGCACCTGCCCGCCTCGTTGCAACACGTAATCCATCAGGTGCACGTACACTTCAGTCTTGCCGCTGCCGGTAATGCCGTGCAGCAGAAAACAGCCGAAGCCGGCAGATTGGGTAACCGCATCCACCACCAACTGCTGTTCGTCAGTCAACTGGTGCGCATTGGCGAAAGTGTGACTGGCAACGCTTAACCGCTGCGGCATGGCAAGCGCTTCGAACTGCTCAACCCAGCCTTCCTGTTCCAGCCATTTCAACTGAGCACCTGCCGTCGTTGAGATTACTTTGAGTTGAACAAGACTGCAAGACTGCACAGATAGCGTCTCGACAATACACCGCGCAACTGCTTTGCGTTTCGGTAAAAAATCGATATGCGGTGCGGCACCTGTCAGGCGGTAGTGCAGAACCGGCTTGATCGTGATCGGCTTGTCCGAACGCAGTCGCGCAGGCAAGGCCGACAATACCGTCTGACCGATGGGATAGTGGTAATAATCGCTGCAGAACTGCAACAATTGCAGCAAATTAGCCGAAATTGGCGCGCTGTCGTGCAATGCCTGAAGAACCGGTTTGATACGCTCGACCGCAACCTCTGAGTTTGCAACGCACTCCATTACCACGCCGACCATTTGTCTGCGTCGGAATGGCACGATCACGCGCCGCCCAACTACAACGGCTTCATCCACCGTGTAATCAAACAGGGTGGACAATGGAACATCAAGAGCGACGCGAACGATGGACATGTAGAGTGAAGTGAGAAAATAGTGCGATTATCGCATGCGTTGAATAAAATTCACTTCAAAAGCGGAAAAGCAAAACCCCCCGCCGTTTCCTGAGGGGGTCCCCCGCCGTTTCCTGAGGGGGTTATGCATATAAGGCGTCGTAGCCTGTCCCGGGCTTGCCCCGGGAATGACCTACTTTGTAAGCGTCCAGCCGTGCCATCTTGATTGAGTAAGCGAATGATATGAGCATGGTGTCCACTTAATTTTGGTGGATACTTTCATGGCCTTAGCTCATCCGATTCGCCGTCGTCGGCAACATGCATCTGAATGCAAACAAATTAGGGTCAGACTCGATTTACTAATGAACTGTCATAGTAAATCGAGTCTGACCCTAATTTCCCAGATTAGCTGATCGGAACAGATGGAGCGGCTGGACGCTTACTCCGTACAGGCCTTGGCACTGCGTTCAAGTAGGTCAGATTATCGAATGCTACTAAAACAAAAACCCCCACCGTTTCCGGAGGGGGTTTTTGCTTTATAAGGAGTCTGACGATGACCTACTTTCACATGGGTAATCCACACTATCATTGGCGCGGAGTCGTTTCACTGTCCTGTTCGGGATGGGAAGGAGTGGGACCAACTCGCTATGGTCGTCAGACAAACTGTTAAGCGGGT
>JAPLQK010000072.1 GCA_026399735.1 Pseudomonadota bacterium | reverse complement strand
ACATTCGAGGTAACCGCAGGCGCGGCAGGCGCTGCGTCTTCGGCCATCGCCATGCCGGGAACAGCCAGCGCGGCCAGGATCAGGGTGTTCAGTAATTTGCGGTGCGACATGGTGATTCCTTTCTTGAAGTTGAAATAAAGTCTTACGCACCAATCCATAAGCAGAATCCGTGCCACAAATTATTTATCGTTAATATTCAATATATTGAGTGATTGTCATTGTTTTAACCATTCGCACTGCGCACCATAAAAAAGCAAGCTGATTATCAAATGCACCAGTAATGTGCACCATTTTGCTACACTGGCATAAAGCCAAGTTGACCGTTTACGGTTAAAAAATCGATTTACTCATATTTCAAGGAAGTTTCATTATGCTGAACGCCAAAATTTTTGATGACATTTCCGCCAAACTAAGCGCCGTAGCAGAAAGCGGCCCGGCCAAAGACATCGAAAAAAACATGCGCGCCCTGTTGACGCAAGGTTTCACCAAGCTTGATCTGGTGACGCGCGAAGAATTCGATATTCAGGCGCAGGTGCTTTTACGCACCCGTGAGCAACTGACCACATTAGAAGCGCGAGTTGCGGAATTGGAAGCACAGCGTGATGCTGTCAAGCCTAATTGATTGCTGGATTCCCGCCTGCGCGGGAATGACAAGATGAGCCTTGCAGTACTCTACAGCCGCGCTTTATCCGGCATGGAAGCGGCCCTGGTGACCGTCGAAGTGCATCTGGCCGGAGGGCTGCCGAGCTTTACCATCGTCGGCTTGCCGGAAACGGAAGTCAAGGAAAGCCGTGAGCGGGTACGTGCTGCACTGCAAAATTGCCAGTTCGATTTTCCTGCACGGCGCATCACCGTCAATCTGGCACCCGCCGATTTACCCAAGGAAAGCGGACGCTATGATCTGCCGATTGCGCTGGGCATTCTGGCCGCAACCGGACAAATCCCCGGCGACAAACTCGCCGCCTATGAATTTGCGGGTGAACTTGCACTGACCGGCGAGTTGCGCCCGATACGCGGTGCGCTGGCGATGACTTATCGTGCCGCCAATTCGGGCAGAGCCTTCATGCTGCCTGAAGCCAATGCGTCTGAAGCCGCACTCGTTGAAGAAGCCATCGTTTATCCGGCCAAATCACTGCTGCAAGTTGCAGCGCATCTGACTGGACGTGAATTGATACAACCTTTCATCAGCAGACCGCAAACCATCGCGCCACACTATCCTGACATGTGCGAAGTCAAAGGTCAGGAGCGGGTCAAACGCGCGCTGGAAATTGCCGCAGCCGGAGACCATAGCGTGCTGATGGTCGGACCGCCCGGTACCGGCAAATCCATGCTGGCAGCCCGCTTTCCCGGCATCCTGCCGCAAATGACCGAAATGGAAGCGCTGGAAAGCGCTGCAATACAGTCGCTCGATGGCAGTTTTGACGTCAGACGCTGGAAAACCCGCCCTTATCGTGCACCGCATCACACCGCTTCCGGCGTGGCGCTGGTCGGCGGCGGCAGCAATCCTCATCCCGGCGAAATTTCCATGGCAATGCACGGCGTATTGTTCCTCGACGAACTGCCGGAATTTGATCGCAGTGTACTGGAAGTGCTGCGCGAACCGCTGGAATCAGGACGCATCACCATCTCGCGCGCCGCACGGCGTGCCGAATTTCCTGCACGATTTCAACTGATTGCAGCGATGAATCCCTGTCCTTGCGGTTACTTCGGACACTACAACGGCAAGTGTCATTGCACACCCGACCAGATTGCACACTATCGCGGCAAAATCTCAGGCCCGTTGCTGGATCGCATCGATATTCAGATTGAAGTGCTGGCGGTGCCTCAACAGGACTTGCTGAAAAAAACCGATGGCGAAAGCAGCGCCGAAATTCAGCTCAGGGTGGAAGCTGCACGCCAACGCCAACTGGCAAGACAGAACAAACCCAACGCGCAACTCTCCGTCACAGAACTTGACGCACTTTGCACGCCCGATAAAGAAGGCGAAGCGCTGCTAAAACTGGCCATCACGCGTCTGGATCTCTCAGCGCGCGCCTATCACCGCGTACTCAAAATGGCGCGAACCATCGCCGATCTGGCAGGCAGCGACGAAATCCAGACTCAGCATATCGCCGAAGCGGTGCAGTATCGCAGGATGGACAAACGGTCCTGATTTGAGGTCACCGCCGTCAAAAACCGGCGAGCCTCATTTTTTTTCGTGGTGACCGCCGAACTCGAAACGCAATGCGGATAACAGCTTGTCGCCGTAATCCGCTTCGCCACGTGAAGAAAAACGGCTGAACAAAGCCGCCGTCAGCACCGGCGCCGGCGTGCCGGACTCAATCGCTGCAATGCTGGTCCAGCGCCCTTCACCCGAATCTGAAACGCGGCCGCCAAACCCCTGCAAATCAGGGTCCGCTTGCAGCGCATGTGCCGTCAGATCAAGCAGCCATGATCCCACCACGCTGCCGCGCCGCCATAATTCGGCGACTTCAGCCACGTTGATGTCGTAACGAAATTCATCCGGATCACGCAACGGCGTGGTCTCTGCGTCGATCTGACGGGATGCGCCGCCGATATTGGCGTGACGCAGCAAATTGAAACCTTCCGCATACGCTGCCATCAGGCCGTACTCGATACCGTTGTGCACCATTTTGACAAAGTGCCCGGACCCTGCCGCACCGCAATGCAAATATCCCTGCTCTGCACTGGTCGGGGTATCGCTGCGCCCTTCGGTACGCGGCGCATCGCCAACGCCCGGCGAGAGCGCTGCAAAAATCGGCTGCAAGCGGCTTACCGCCTGACTATCGCCGCCTATCATCAGACAGTAACCGCGCTCCAGCCCCCACACGCCGCCGCTGACGCCCACATCGACGTAATGGATAGACTTTGGCGCCAGCTGTCCGGCGCGTGCAATATCATCCTTGTAATAGGAATTGCCGCCGTCGATCAGAATATCGTCGACGCTCAATAAGGGCGTTAATTCAGCAATGCTCGCATCCACCACTGCGGCAGGCAGCATCAGCCAGACTGCGCGTGGCGTCTGGAGCTTATCCAGAAAATCCTGCACGCTGACAGCGGGGGTCGCACCTTCATTCGCCAGCACCTGTACAGCTTCGGCGCTGCGGTCGAACACGACGCACTGATGCCCGGCCTTTTGCAAGCGACGCACCATATTCGCCCCCATTCGCCCCAGTCCTATCATTCCTATTTGCATCCTGATTCTCCTGTGTAATTTGTTAACCGGGCCAGGCGGCACGATCTGCATGCCACTCCGCTCCGATCACCTGTGACGCCGGCAACGGTTCGCCTTGCGCGATACGTTTAATTGCTTGCTGCTTGCCGGCTCCTGCAATCAGGAATAATGTCTGTCGTGCTGCATTCACGGTTGTCATGCCCAGCGATACACGCTCTGCGGGCGGTTTTGGCGCGTTAAACACCGCCACCACCGATGCCGCGCTGTCCATTGCCGGATTGTCCGGGAACAGGCTGGCGGTATGGCCGTCTTCGCCCAGACCCAACAATACCAGATCAAGCTGCCCGACCTGTTTCATGATTTCCGCATAGTGCGTTGCGGCCTGCACGGCACCGAGTTCGGCTGGAATGCGATGCACGTTAATTTGCGGGATGGCGACATGCCTTAACAACGCGTCGTTTGCCATACTGTCGTTGCGCTGATTATCCCCGACAGGCAGACATCGCTCGTCGCCGAAATAAATATGCACCTGCGCCCAGTCTACCGGTAATTCGCGCAAGCATTCGTAACAACGGCGCGGCGTTTCACCGCCTGCCAACGCAAGATGGAACACCCCGCGTGCGGTAATCGCCTGTGCCGCCAGTGCGGCAATACGCTCCGCTACCGCAACGCTCAACGAGCTCAGATCATCATGGATAAATACCGCCTGCGCATTTGGCAGCGTCTCGCAGGCTGATTGTGCGGCGCGCAAGGCCGGCCCATACAGCGCAGCTCTGTCATTCAGAATCACTTTGACCGGCATGGCTTCCAGCAAGGTACGCATGCGTCCTTTGCCCAAAAAGGCCTCCAGAAAAATGCCATTGGTCAGCAACGGCAAAATTTTCGGGGCGATGCCGCCACCCAGATACAATCCGCCGCGACTCATGATTTTAAGTGCCAGATTGCCGGCTTCGGCGCCATACAGGCGCACAAACCAGTTCATTGTCTCGTTGCATATCTCATCCCGGCCTGCAGCTGCTGAAATCGCGGCCGCCGCATCCCCCTCGCGCATGTCCTCCGCCAGCCAGTCTGGTACCGGTGTCTGCCGGTATTCCCGCAAAAATCCGTGCAGGCTGAGCAGCCCCATGCCGGAGACCACGCGCTCCCAACTAACATGCCCGAACTGCTGTTGCAAATACTGCAGCAACGCAAATTCCTGAGCGTTTGTCGGACTGAAACTGGCATGTCCGCCTTCAGTGGCAAACGGTTGATGTTGTTTACCATCCCAGTACAATCCGGCCTCCCCCAGCCCCGTCCCGGCGGCGATCACCGCCAGATTGCCGCAGGCATGCACCGCTCCCGGCTGCAAGGTCAGCAAGTCGTCTTCGCCCAGCGCCGGCAGTCCGCATGCCGTCGCTTCCAGATCGTTGAGCAGGGTGCAGCGGGAAAACCCGAATTGCCGCTGCAACGCATCAGCATCAATATGCCAGGGTAAATTGGTGGCCTGCACCACCCTGCCCTGCACCGGGCCTGCCACACCGAAGGCAGCATGAGCGGGCGCTCCGGTACCGGATAAAAAATCAGCCAGCAGCAGCTCAAAGGTCGCAAAATTCCGGCTTGAATAACTGACTTCACGCACAATCCGCACTTGTGTATCTTCAACCTCAACAATCGCCAGGCGGGTTTTTGTGCCGCCAATATCGCCGGACAGAATGAATTTCATAATAGACAGTCCGTAAGGATAAGATTAGTAGAATCGCAGCCGGTTAGCGGCGCTGTTTTGCATGATAGGCTGCAAATCAGACAATGCGCAACTCCGTGCATGATCAATACAGACCTGATTTATCAGATACACAGACGAGCAAAAAGCCTCTAGACTGTCAACCGTCTGACTGAGCAGCCTTTTAACATCTTCAAAATACCCGGGTGATTCCATGTTCGAACAAAAACTGATTACTCACATGAAAAACTTCAACCAGTTCATTCATGTACTGCTGGCGTTTGCATTGGGCATCGCCTGTGTAATGGTGATTTGGGATTTCGGAGCAAGAGCCCTCGACGCCTGGAATGCGGGAAATGCGACGAGCGGGTTTTTTCATGCGCTCGGTTCGCTGTTCATCTTGTGGACACTCTCCACGCTGATTTCCGCAGAGATGAGCTACTTGCTGACAGGGCGCACCTCAGTGCGTGTGTTCGTCGAAGTGGCGATGATCTCAGTCATCCGCGAAATGATCGTACAACCGGTGCAAGTCATCAGCAGCCCCGGCGGACATGACGCAAGCTTCAGTCCGCTCCATTACTCACTCTTGCTGGTGGCCTTGCTGGTCATCGGTATCGTCTACAAACTGGTGAGCTCTTCAGGGCAAAACGACACGGTGACCACTGAAAACAAATAGCCGCAACAGGGTCTGATATCCGCCGCATGGCATGACAAAATCAGCCGCCGAATAGTCTGCCGAAAAAACCTTTTTTCTTTTCCACAAAGCTGCCTTGCTGAATGTTTTTGTTTACATATTCAACATAATCCGCATCATCGCGCTTGATGTGGTTATACAGCCAGGTGAACAGCATTTTATGCAATTCTTCCGAAACATCTTCGCCCAGACTATAACGGTGTTGCAGCCCGGCCACTTTGTTGACGAATAATTCATGTACCTTTTTGTGCGCTTTCAGGAAAGGATAATGCGCCTCTTCCTGCAGGCTTTCCTCAAAAGCAAAGTGCGATAACGTATAATCCACCGTTTCGTCTATGATCCTGCCGACATCTTCCCTCTTGTGATTGCTGGTGCGCGCATCATCCAGTTCGTTGATGTATTCAACGATACGCTGGTGTTGCTTGTCAATAACACCAATTCCGGTATTGAGATCCGTACTCCAGACTAGTTTGGCCATGAAATTCTCCTGGGGGTATTTTAATTGCCGCCATCAACAAAACTTGCGGCGGATTCGAATAATATCCGCCATGGCTTGCTGCCATATTGATTTAGCTCAAGTTTCTTGAGCTTACAGGTTGGATAACGCATGTTAAAATGCCTGACTATTTTTTTGCAGCCTATCATGACCCAACACCCAATCGAAAAAATCATCCGACAACGCATCCTGATTCTGGACGGCGCGATGGGCACGATGATCCAGCGCCACAAACTGACTGAGGCGCATTATCGCGGTACTGAGTTGTTTGGCGATTACGCAGGCGTACGCAAGACATTCGCCGACCATCCCATTGATGTCAAAGGAAATAACGACCTGTTGCTGCTAACCCAGCCGCACGTCATCGGCGGCATCCACCGGGAATATCTGGAAGCCGGTGCCGACATACTGGAGACCTGCACCTTCAATTCCAACTCGGTGTCCATGTGCGACTATGGCATGGAACATCTGGTATACGAACTGAATGTGGCCGGCGCCAGTTTAGCCCGCGCGCTGTGCGACGAATTTTCGACTGCTGACAAGCCGCGTTTCGTTGCCGGCGTACTGGGCCCCACCGGGCGCACCGCTTCAATTTCGCCTGATGTAAATGATCCTGCCGCGCGCAATGTGACTTTCGACGAGCTGGTCGTCAGTTACACCGAGTCAATACGCGGCCTGCTGGATGGCGGCGCGGATATTTTGATGGTTGAGACTATTTTCGACACGCTGAACGCCAAGGCCGCACTGTTCGCCATCAGCCTGTATTTCGAGCAACATAACGTACGCGTGCCGATCATGATTTCCGGCACCATCACCGATGCGTCCGGCCGCACGCTGTCAGGCCAGACCACCGAAGCGTTCTACAATTCGCTCTCGCATGCCAAACCGCTTTCCATCGGCCTGAACTGCGCGCTGGGTGCGGAGCTGATGCGCCCCTATGTGGAAGAGTTATCACGCGTGGCGAGTTGTTACGTCAGCGCGCATCCGAATGCCGGCCTGCCCAATCCGCTGTCGGACACCGGCTATGACGAAGTGCCGGAAACCACCGCGCGCCTGGTGAAGGAATTCGCCACCAGCGGTTTTCTGAATATCGCCGGCGGCTGCTGCGGCACCTCGCCCGCCCACATCAAAGCCATCGCCGAGGCGCTGAAAGATGTGCCGCCGCGCAAACTGCCGGATACGGAACACCGCTGCCGTTTGTCCGGTCTGGAGCCTTTTAATATCGGCGATGACACCCTGTTCGTCAATGTCGGAGAACGCGCCAACGTCACCGGTTCGGCCAAATTCAAGCGTCTGATTCTGGAAGGTCAATACGACGAGGCGCTGGAAGTTGCCAAGCAGCAGGTGGAAACCGGCGCGCAGGTGATCGATATCAATATGGACGAGGCGATGCTGGATGGCGAAGCTGCGATGGTCAAGTTCCTCAACCTGATCGCGTCCGAGCCTGACATTTCCAAAGTGCCGCTGATGGTCGATTCTTCCAAGTGGAGCATCATCGAGGCGGGTTTGAAATGCGTGCAAGGCAAGTCCATCGTCAATTCGATTTCGCTCAAAGAAGGCGAAGAAAACTTCATCAAATACGCCACGCTGGTACGCCGTTATGGCGCGGCGGCGGTGGTCATGGCGTTCGACGAACAAGGTCAGGCGGACACCTATGCCCGCAAGACGGAAATTTGCAAACGCAGCTACGACATTCTGGTGAATCAAGTCGGCTTCCCGCCTGAAGACATCATCTTCGATCCGAATATCTTCGCGATTGCGACGGGTATCGAAGAACACAACAACTACGCGGTGGACTTCGTCGAAGCCTGCAAGTGGATCAGGGCAAATCTGCCTTATGCCAAGATTTCCGGCGGCGTATCCAACGTATCGTTCTCGTTCCGTGGCAATGAACCGGTGCGCGAAGCGATCCACACCGTGTTCCTGTATCACGCGATACAGGCCGGCATGAATATGGGTATCGTCAACGCAGGTCAACTGGGCGTGTATGAAGAAATTCCGCGTGAACTGCGCGACGCCGTGGAAGATGTGGTGTTGAACCGTCATCCCGATGCAGGCGAAAAGCTGGTCAAAATTGCCGAAAACGTCAAAGGTGGCGGCAAGACGCAAGTCGAAGATTTGGAATGGCGTAAAGGCACGGTACAGGAACGCCTGACTCACGCGCTGGTGCGCGGCATCACGACCTTTATCGTTGACGATACCGAAGAGGCGCGCCTGGAGGCCAAACTCCCGGTTGAAGTAATCGAAGGCCCGCTGATGACCGGCATGAATGTGGTCGGCGATCTGTTCGGCGCGGGCAAGATGTTTTTGCCGCAGGTGGTCAAATCCGCCCGCGTGATGAAACAGGCGGTGGCGCATCTGATTCCTTACATCGAGGCGGAAAAACTGCGTTCGGGCGATACCAGCACCAAAGGCAAAATTCTGATGGCAACGGTCAAGGGCGACGTGCACGACATCGGCAAAAATATCGTCACCGTGGTGTTGCAGTGCAACAACTTTGAGGTGGTGAATATGGGCGTAATGGTGCCGTGTCAGAAGATACTCGACACCGCACGCGAGCACAATGTCGACATCATCGGCCTGTCCGGGCTGATTACGCCATCCCTTGAAGAAATGGCACACGTCGCGAAGGAGATGGAACGTCAGGGCTTCAAGATTCCGCTGCTGATAGGCGGCGCGACCACCTCACGCGTGCATACAGCGGTGAAAATCGAACAGAATTATCCCTCAGGCGCCACGGTGTATGTCGTCGATGCCTCGCGCGCGGTCGGGGTGTGCAGCAACCTGCTTTCCGACACCTTGCGTGACGACTATGTCGCGTCGATTAAAACCGACTATGCCAATGCGCGCGAACAACATGAAACCAGGCAGTCAAAGGCCGTCTACGTTCCGCTGGAGCAGGCGCGCAAATGTGGCGTAAAAACCGACTGGAATGCCTACACGCCGCCGAAGCCGCAGTTCATCGGCGTGAAAGAATTACACGATTATTCACTGGCAGAAATTGCCGAATACATTGACTGGACGCCGTTCTTCCAGGCGTGGGAGCTGGCCGGACGCTACCCGAAAATATTGCAGGATGAAGTGGTGGGTGAGGAAGCCTCCAAGCTGTTTGTCGATGCACAGGCAATGCTCAAACAAATCATCGATGGCAAATGGCTCACCGCAAATGCCGTGTACGGCCTGTTCCCGGCTAACACGGTGAACTCTGATGATATCGAAATCTACACCGACGAGACGCGTACCGAATGCGCCATGACCTGGCACAATTTGCGTCAGCAGACCAAAAAGCCTGCGGATATTCCCAACTACTGCCTGGCCGATTACATCGCGCCGAAGGATAGCGGTGTGGCAGATTATATCGGCGGATTCGCGGTGACTGCAGGTCTTGGGATAGATACCTATGCATCTGAATTTGAAGTAAAAAATGACGACTACAGCGCGATCCTGCTCAAATCGCTGGCCGATCGTCTGGCAGAAGCCTTTGCCGAGTTGCTGCACAAACGTGTGCGCCGTGAATTCTGGGGCTATGCAGCAGATGAAACACTTACCAACGACGCATTGATTGCCGAGAAATATCGCGGCATCCGCCCCGCACCCGGCTATCCGGCTTGTCCTGAACACAGTGAAAAAGGCCCGCTGTTCGAACTGCTGGATGCCCCGAACAGAGCAGAAATCACCATCACCGACAGTTTTGCGATGTTGCCCACCGCTGCGGTTTCCGGCTTCTATTTCTCTCACCCGGACGCGAAATATTTCGCTACCGGCAAGATAGGCCGCGATCAGGTCGCAAGTTACGCAATGCGCAAGGGATGGGATATTGAAAAGGCGGAACGCTGGCTGGCACCGGTGTTAAGTTACTAACGCACCAAAATCATACATTTTTACACTCAGCCATATTGAATAACAGGAAATAATTATGACCACCCTCATCAAAACCGATACAAAACCGGGCGAAGGCGCAGAAGCGCAGGCGGGACAAACCGTTATCGTGCATTACACCGGCTGGCTGTATGATGAAAACGCACCGGATAACAAGGGCACGAAGTTCGACAGTTCCCTCGACCGCAACGAACCGTTCGACTTCCCGTTAGGCACGGGTCGCGTGATCCGTGGCTGGGACGAAGGCGTGGCCGGCATGAAGGAAGGCGGCACGCGCACACTGGTGATTCCGTCCGAGATGGGCTACGGCCCGCGAGGTGCGGGAAGCGACATCCCTCCCAATGCCAAGCTGGTATTCGACGTAAAACTGCTCAAGGTCATCCGGACGGAAATTGTTGACACCCTGCTCGGTGAAGGCGCTGAAGCGCAGACCGGGCAGCAAGTGACGGTACATTACACCGGCTGGCTGTTCGACAAAAAAGCGCCGGAGAACAAGGGTACGAAGTTCGACAGCTCGCTCGACCGCGACGAGCCGTTCGACTTCCCGTTAGGCCAGGGCCATGTCATCCAGGGCTGGGATATGGGCGTGCAGGGTATGAGAGTGGGCGGCCAGCGCACACTGACCATTCCGCCGGAAATGGGCTATGGTCGCCAGGGTGCGGGCGGCGTGATACCGCCGAACGCGACACTGGTGTTTGACGTGGAGTTGCTGGGCGTATACTGAAACATCGCCATTTCTCTATCCTGATACTTTTGATTTCCGAATAAACCTTTTACATCGAGATAAAAATGAACCTGATTTCCAAGCTGTCACTCACCATGCTGCTGGCAGCTGCCTTTTCAACCACCGCGTGCTCTGAACAAGCCGCACCCCCCGCACCTAAAATGGAGAAGAGCAACATGAGCGAACTAATCAAGACTGACATCAAACCGGGGACCGGCGCAATCGCTGCCGCAGGACAACACGTATCGGTACATTACACCGGCTGGCTGTACGACGAAGCCGCACCTGAACACAAGGGCAAAAAGTTCGACAGCTCCCGCGACCGCAATCAGCCTTTCGAATTTCCGCTTGGCGCAGGTCATGTTATCAAGGGTTGGGATGTGGGCGTGGAAGGTATGAAAGTCGGCGGCCAGCGCACGCTGATCATTCCGTCAGCCATGGGCTATGGTTCACGCGGTGCAGGCGGCGTGATTCCACCTAACGCAACACTGGTGTTTGATGTGGAGTTGCTGGGCGTTAACTAAAGCTTTTTGCCCGAACTGGCGTAGAATTCTGCGCCAGTCAATACACAGCGGGAGTAGCGGATGTTTCAGATTCGGGTTCACGGTCGTGGCGGTCAGGGCGTAGTGACGGCCGCAGAAATGTTGTCGGTCGCCGCGTTTGAAGAAGGGCGCCATGCACAGGCTTTCCCCAGTTTCGGTTCGGAGCGCACCGGCGCCCCGGTGGTGGCGTTCTGCAGGATCTCGGATAAAGAGATCCGCTTGCGCGAACCTATCATGGAACCCGATGCTGTGATCATTCAGGATCCGACGCTGTTACATCAGATCGACGTATTCGCCGGTTTGAAGCAGGATGGTTACGTGTTGCTCAACTCGCAACACAGTATTGAAGAACTGGGTTTGAGCGAACTCGTCAAGGATCGCCGTGCTGAGCGCTTTTGCACCCTGCACGCCACCGAACTGGGACTCAAACATGTCGGCCGCCCAATTCCCAATGTCCCGTTACTGGCAGGATTTGCTGCACTCTCCGGCATCATCCGCTTGGAATCGGTAATCCTCGCGATCAACGAAAAATTTAAAGGCAAGGTTGCGCTGGGCAACATCGCCGCCGCAGAGGAAGCTTATCAACTTGTCCGGCAAATGATGAACCACCATCCAACTTCCCCCTTGAAGGAGGAAGAGCATGCTTAAACAGACTGAAGGCTCCAAAGCCGTCGCCGAAGCCATCGGGCTGTGCCGCCCTGAGGTGATCTGCGCCTATCCGATCTCGCCGCAGACCCATATCGTTGAGGCGCTGGGCGAAATGGTGAAATCCGGCGAACTGGCGCCCTGCGAATTCATCAATGTAGAAAGCGAATTTGCCGCGATGTCGGTCGCGATCGGCGCATCGGCTGCGGGTGCGCGCGCCTATACTGCGACCGCGTCTCAGGGACTGCTGTTCATGGCCGAAGCGGTATATAACGCCTCCGGTCTCGGCCTGCCGATCGTGATGACAGTCGCAAACCGCGCCATCGGTGCGCCGATCAATATCTGGAACGATCATTCCGATTCGCTCTCGCAACGCGATTCCGGCTGGATGCAGTTGTTCGCCGAGACCAATCAGGAAGCGGTCGATCTGCACATTCAGGCATTCCGTCTGGCCGAAGAACTCTCCATGCCCATCATGGTGTGCATGGACGGTTTTATTCTGACCCACGCTTTCGAACGAATTGACATTCCTGAACAAAATCAAGTAGATAGCTATTTGCCGCCGTTCGATCCGCGTCAGGTACTGGATCCCGCCGAACCGGTTTCCATCGGTGCGATGGTAGGGCCCGAAGCCTTCATGGAAGTGCGTTATCTGGCTCATGCAAAACAGATGCAGGCAATTGAGCGCATTCCGCAACTGGCAGCCGAATTTAAACAGGTATTCGGGCGTGACAGCGGCGGGCTGATCCGCACCTACCGCATTGACGATGCAGAAACAGTGATCATCGCGATGGGTTCGGTGCTGGGCACCATCAAGGACACGGTGGACGAAATGCGTGAGGCCGGTCACAAGATCGGCGTACTGGGCATTATCAGCTATCGCCCCTTCCCGCTTGATCAGGTTCGCGCTGCGCTGAAAGGCTGCAGGCGATTCCTGGTGCTTGAGAAGAGTCTGGCCGTCGGCATGGGCGGCATCGTCGCGACTGATGTGCGCATGGCCGTAAGCGGCACCGGCCTGAAAGGTTTTACCGCCATTGCAGGTCTGGGCGGACGACCGATCACGAAAGCCTCGCTGCACAAGCTGTTCCGTCAGGCTGAAGTTGAAGCATTGCCACCCGTCACCTTTCTCGATCTGGATTGGGATGTGGTCAACAAACAACTGGAACGCGAACGGCAAACACGCCATTCCGGCCCTATTGCCGAAAACGTACTGCACGACAAAGGTATCGTTTCGGCCAAATTCGGATAGGGGATCACGATGGGCTTTCAACCAGTCAAGTTCTATCAGACCGGCACTTTCACCGTCGGCAACCGCCTGTTGGCGCCGATCGATCGCAGCCTGCAGTCGGGACAGATGCGCAGCAACTCGATCAACTCCGGTCACCGCGCCTGTCAGGGCTGCGGCGAGGCACTGGGTGCGCGTTACGCAATCGATGCGGCCGTGGCCGGAAGCGATGGCCAGTTAATCGCTGCAAATGCCACCGGCTGTCTGGAAGTTTTTTCCACGCCGTACCCTGAATCGTCGTGGCAACTGCCGTGGATTCATTCCCTGTTCGGCAATGCGGCGGCAGTGGCCACCGGTATCGCGGCGGCCATGAAGGTAAAGGGCAAAACTGACGTACGCGTGGTCGCGCAAGGGGGGGATGGCGGCACCACCGACATCGGCTTCGGTTGCCTGTCCGGCATGTTCGAGCGCAACGACGATGTGCTGTACATCTGCTACGACAACGAGGGCTACATGAATACGGGTGTGCAGCGTTCCAGCGCCACACCGCCTGCCGCACGCACTGCGACCACCATGCCGGTGGGACCTGCGCCCGGCAACGTATTCGGTCAGGGCAAAAACGTGCCTGAAATCGCGATGGCACACGGCATTCCCTACGTCGCCACGGCCACCGTAGCCGATTTGCGCGACCTTGAATACAAGGTCAGGAAAGCGATGACAATGCATGGCGCCCGCTATATCCATATTTTCGTACCCTGCCCGCTGGGTTGGGGAACCGCGTCCAGTGACACGATCCGAATGGCTCGACTGGCCAAGGAGTCAGGCATGTTCCCGGTGTTCGAAGCAGAACACGGTGAGGTGACCGGCGTGCTGAAAATTCGCCGCAAGGTGCCGGTTGAAGACTATCTGATGCCGCAAAAGCGTTTCGCACACCTGTTCGGCAAGAACCCGCACCCCGAGACGGTGGCGCGCTTGCAGACCATCGCCGACCGCAACATCCGCAAGTATGACTTGCTGAACGATGAGGCGAACTGACATGTCGAATAAACCTTTTGCCATTACCCTGAAACCCGGCACTTCGCTGGCCAATCTGACCGGCACCTGGCGCACCGCCCGCCCCGTCTATCTCGACCGCCTGCCGCCGTGCAACAACGCCTGTCCGGCCGGCGAAAATATTCAGGGCTGGCTGTTTCATGCCGAATCCGGCGATTATGAACAGGCCTGGCGCGTACTGGTGGCAGACAATCCGCTGCCCGCCGTGATGGGCCGGGTGTGCTATCACCCCTGCGAAGGCGCGTGCAATCGCGGACAACTCGACAGTTCGGTCGGCATCAATTCGGTAGAGCGTTTTCTGGGCGACGAGGCCATCAGGCAAGGCTGGAAATTCGCCGCCGCCCCGGCTGCCAGCGGCAAAAAGGTGCTGGTGGTCGGCGCGGGTCCTTCCGGGCTTTCCGCCGCCTATCAACTGGCCCGCGCAGGGCACAGCGTCGAGATACACGAAGCCGGCCCGCTGGCGGGCGGCATGATGCGCTTCGGCATTCCGAAATATCGCCTGCCGCGCGAGGCGCTTGATGCAGAAGTTGCGCGCATCCTCGATCTGGGGGTGACACTCAAGCTCAATATCCGCGTTGAAAATATCGAACACAGCATGCAACAAAACGGCTTCGACGCGGCATTTCTTGCGGTCGGCGCACATATCGCCAAACGCACTTACATCCCGGCAGGGGACGCGGCGCATATCGTCGATGCCGTGTCGGTACTGCGTTCGATGGAAGGCGAAGATAAACCAATGCTGGGTCGCCGCGTGGTGGTGTATGGCGGCGGCAATACCGCGATCGATGTGGCGCGCACCGCCAAACGTCTGGGTGCAACCGAGGCCATCATCGTCTACCGCCGTACCCGCGAGAAGATGCCGGCGCATGATTTTGAAGTGGAAGAAGCGTTGCAGGAAGGCGTGATGATCAAATGGCTCTCCACAATCAAGCAGGCCGATCAGGGCAGTCTTACGGTTGAAAAGATGGTGCTGGATGAAAATGGCGTGCCCCAGCCTACCGGCGAATTCGAGACGATGGAGGCTGATTCTCTGGTCTTGGCCCTCGGGCAAGATGTGGATCTGTCTCTGCTGGATAACGTCTCAGGACTGGAAATTGTGAACGGCACGGTGCAGGTATCAGGCAACATGATGACCGGCCATCCCGGCATTTTCGCCGGCGGCGACATGGTGCCGTCTGAACGCACCGTCACCGTGGCAGTGGGGCACGGCAAAAAGGCGGCGCATCACATCGACGCATACTTGCGCGGCACGACCTACGAACCTGCGCCCAAACATGAACTGGCAGACTATGCCAGGCTCAACCCCTGGTATTACTCCGATGCCGACAAGACAGTACGCCCGATACTGGACATGATTCGTCGCCAGACCAGCTTCGACGAGGTGCAGGGCGGGCTGGACGAGAACACCGCATTATTTGAAGCGCGCCGCTGTCTTTCCTGCGGCAACTGTTTCGAATGCGACAACTGCTACGGCGTATGTCCTGACAACGCGGTGATCAAACTGGGGCCGGGCAAAGGTTTTGAGTTCAACTACGACTATTGCAAGGGTTGCGGCCTGTGCGTGACCGAATGCCCGTGCGGCGCGATCAAGATGGTGCCGGAAGAAACCTGAAACAATTTAAGGAAACCA
>JAPLQK010000083.1 GCA_026399735.1 Pseudomonadota bacterium | reverse complement strand
ACTGCACCGGACGCGGCACAACGGGCTGCGACGCGCAACCGGCAAGAAAAAACACCATAAAAATCAATAAGAAACGAAGCACCCGACCAACCTCTAAAAATATAAATTTTGCAAGCTATTGCTTACTTTGCAATATCGCGTCAAAAATCGCTTTGCGAGCATCCGCTTTCGAGCAAACTGTCACGCGCGCTCGCCGTTAATCCTTATGTATCTCGAAAATCTCTCGAAATCGCCCAAGACAGCGATTGAAAGCTTCAAGTACTGCCGGATCAAAATGCGATGGCAATGTGCGCCCATCGCCTGCAAGAATGATTTCAACACTGCATTCGTGACTAAAGGCTTCTTTGTAAGGACGCCTGGAACGCAGCGCATCGTAAACATCGCAAATCTGCGTGATCCGTGCCGACAGCGGGATATCCGCCCCCTTAAGCCCCAGCGGGTAGCCACTACCATTCCAACGCTCATGGTGTCCTCCCGCAATCTCAGCACCCATAATAAGATAAGGGGAATCTGTACCACTGAGCATCTTCGCGCCCAACTCGGCGTGCGTCTTCATGATCGCCCATTCGTGCGGCTCAAACCGGCCTGGTTTGCCGAGAATAACGTCGGGGATCGCGATTTTACCCACGTCGTGCATCGGACTGGCGTACTGAATAAGGTCGCAAAACTCCGCATCCATCCCCAACGCCTGTGCAAGCGCGACGCAGTAGGAACTGACGCGCGCCACATGCGCACCGGTTTCCTCATCCTTATACGAAGCGGCTCGCGTCATGGTCACAATCGTATCGCGATGGCTTGAGACCAGCTGATTCGTACGCTTCACTACCAGCTCCTCCAGATGGTGGCGAAGGCGATTAAGCTCCAGATGGGTGCAGACGCGCGCCAATAATTCCTCCATCTGGAATGGCTTGGTCACATAATCTACGGCACCCACCTTAAATCCTTCCACCTTATCACCGATCTCAGAGGCCGCACTCAGGAAGATAACCGGCACATCACACGTTGCCGGATCAGCCTTAAGACGTCGGCAAACTTCGTAGCCATCCATCAGCGGCATACGAATATCGAGCAACACCAGATCAGGCAGATTGCTGCTGGCAGCGTTTATAGCCATCTCACCGCTGATCGCAGAACGCACATCGTAGCCTTCCGCCTTCAGGATGTCTGTCAACAGCCTCAAAGAGGCCGGCGTATCATCTACAGCGAGAATTTTCCCTTTATTTATCATAATATTCTCAAGCAGTTATTAGCCGAGCGCCTTAAGAATCGCCGGGTAATCAAAATTATCGGCCAAATGGATCAACGTTTTTTGCAATTGCGGATCACCGGCGGAAACTTGCATTATGACGCGAGCAATGCGTTCATTTTCCAGACTTGTCAGCGCCTCCTTCAACTCGTTGCGCGACGCCTCTGACAACTTGGCCAAACTATCCGGCGTCAATGCTTGGATCGGTTCTTCAGCATGAGATACGCTTTGATAAATAAACTTTACCCCCAGATGCTTCGACAGGCACTCGTAAATTTCATCGGCGCGATAAGGCTTGCGTACAAAGTCATCCATTCCGGCCTGGAGCATTTCCTCACGCTGCTCCATAAAGGCAGAAGCTGTAACCGCAACAATCTTCACATCCTGACCATCGGGTAACTGACGAATCGTTTTAGTTGCGTCCATCCCATCCATTACCGGCATGCGCCTGTCCATCCAGATCAGATGGGGATGCCAGCTCTGAAACATTTGCACACCTTGCTTACCATTCTCGGCGACCTTGGCCTCAATGCCTATGGCTTCCATCAGCTGGCTGAGCAGCAATTGGTTCTCCAATTGATCCTCTATGATCAGGACGCGATACTTCGGCTGTCCGGGGACCAGGCTCACCACCTCCCCCTGGCTCCTCTCTTTCGGTTTGGCGATATCTTCTGGCCTGGCCTCTTTCAGCGGCAAGTCGATTCGAAACAACGACCCCTTACCTTGCGTGGATTCCAGCGTGAGATGTCCACCCATCAGTTGCACGAACTGGCGTGTAATGGTCAATCCTAGTCCGGTTCCTTTGCCGCTGCCTTGTTCACCCAGTTGCACGAAAGGTTCGAAGATGCGTTGCTGATCTTCCGGCGCAATGCCGACTCCGGTATCTTCAACTTCAATCATCAGATGCGTGATGGTATTTTTTTTCGTCCCCAGACGCAGGGTCACCCCCCCGTGCTTTGTAAATTTAATCGCATTGCCAATCAGATTAATCAGCATCTGACGTAAGCGGGCTTCGTCGCCGATGATAAACCGTGGAAATTCGGATGACTGATCGATTAATAACTGCAAACCATTATCCTGGGCGCGCACGGACATCATATCCGTAACGTCTCTTACCATCCCGCCAAGATCGAACGTAGTTTCTTCAAGTTGAACGCGACCTGCGTCAATTTTGGCCATATCAAGCACGTCGTTGATCAGGCTTAACAGGTGTTCACCGCTGCGATTGATAATGTCCAGATTGCGCCGCTGACTGTCGGGAAATTGTGCATCCTTTTGAATCATGCTGGAGAAACCGAGTATGGCATTCAGCGGTGTACGCAGTTCGTGGCTCATATTGGCCAGAAATATGCTCTTGGCTTTATTCGCAGCTTCCGCTTCATCGCGTGCCTTTTCAAGCTGCGCCTGACTGGGCAGTCTCAAGGCGCGCGGGATGACCCACCAAATCGCAAACACGGTTGCCGAGGCAACGAAGGCGGAGAGTGCCTTTGCATACGCTTCCTCCCAGTACAGTGGAAACCAGACCGTTACGACCGAAAACGCGTGCGTACTGGCACAGGTCAGAATAAATGCAATAAAAAAACCCAAGTACAGCCAGCGGTAAGGCAGATCTTTACGTTTCCAGACGAAATAGGCGATGCCTATTGGGTAAGTAACGTAGGCGAGCGTCATGACCACATCCGAACCGACAGACAGCCAGAGCAACTCAGGACTCCAGGTCAGGCAGTAACCATGCGGTATAAAACCATTAATCACAACAGATGCCGGATTTAACATCGTGTATCCTCCTGAAGATTGTGCATTCTTTCCACCTGACCAGATTCACTAAAGCGGGCAAATTGACGGCAGAACGCTACAATGCCCGTGCAAGCATGCCGAACAAACACCCACTGTGCGACACGCAAGCATCTGCCGGTACAGGATCGCAGTCCTTCAAGGCAGATAACGCTTCATCACGGCTTGCAAAGGCTCATTATCAGGATGATCCTTGAGACTGTCCTGCCAAATTTTTCCCGCCTCGGTTTTATCGCCGCGTACCCACAGCACTTCGCCCAGATGCGCTGCGATTTCAGGATCGGGATTGCCCGCATAGGCGCGCCGCAACATCGCGACACTCTCGTCCAGTCGTCCGCTGCGATAATAGCCCCAGCCCACGCTGTCCATGATGGCGTTATCCTCAGGCGACAGAATCAGGGCTTTTTCTACCAGCAGAACCGCCTCATTAATCCGCACATTGCGTTCGAGCAGACTGTAACCCAACGCGTTATAGGCATGGGCGTGATCCGGCTTGATCTGAATCAGACGGCGCAACAATTTTTCGGACGCGTCATATTTACCCAGCCTGTCGGCCAACATCGCAGCTTCATAAAGCAAGTCGGGATGATCGGGCAACTTCACCAGGCCTTGTTCCAGCACCTTATAGGCTTCGGTAAACTGGCGCACCCCGCTCAGCAGTTGCGCCTCTATCATGACCACCTGCGCCTGTTGCGCCGGAGTCTCAGCCGGCGCCAGCTTTAACTGTAGCCGCGCCTCATTCAGATTGCCTTGCTTGTTCAGCAAATAAACTATGCGCAATTGCGCCGGGAACTGATATTCCCCCGCTTTCACTGCACGATAATGAACCAGCGCTTCCCTCTCATCTTCTTTGGCCTCAAACAATTGCCCGAGAAAATACTCAACCCCATCCTGACCTTTCCCGCCGATGCTCCGCGCCTGCCTGAGCTCCGCTTCAGCACCCGGCAAATCGTTCAGCTGCAAGGAAATCAGCGCGACAGCGAACGCCAGATCGACGTTATCAGGGCTTTCATGGGCCAGTATCTGAAATTCATCACGCGCAACCTTGTATTGCTTTTGCTCCAGTAACGCACGGGCATATTGCAGGCGAACTTCACCCGCCCCCGGATAAGCGGACAAATAACGGTGCAGCAAATCCAGACTTTGCTGCGGCTCAGTCTTATGCAACAGCGCGGCTTCGAGTGCAACAGGCGCACCCCACTCCGAACGCAGGTCGCGCGCGCGGCGCGCTTCATTCAGCGCAAGCATCTGGTCGCCTGCTGCTGCCGCCAGCTGCGCCACCACCCAATGCGCTTCAGCCACCGCAGGATAGGGCGCCGCCAGATCGCGCATCAGTTGCAATGACGCCGCCTTGTCCGGGTAACCTGCCGCCATAGGATAGAGTTGCATGAAGGTAGAGCCCACCGCAGGTTCTTCCGCCTTGAGTACTTTGACAAATTCGACGCGCGCCTCTTCCAGACGGCCGCCGCGCAGCAACAACGAAGACAGCACACGTGTCGCCATCGCAGCAGAAGGATCGGTTTCCTGCCAGAGCCTGAAGGCCGCGACCGTCTTGTTCATGTCGCCCGATTCCAGTGCCAGTTGCGCGGCGCGTTTGGTCAGACGCGGGTCACGCGTTTCCCGTGCGAGCGCTGCACTGCCTTCAACGGCCAGCGCCTTATGCCCGCGCTGAGCGGCAAATTCAGTCAACAGATATTGATACAAAAGTTCGTCCGTCAACTCGATGTTCGGCAAAACCGGCGTGGCTTCCGCGACGACCGCTGATGCGGCAGCTTCAGTGACTTGCTCAGCCTGTCCTGTCTGGACAGGAGCGACAGGTTTGTGCGCGCATCCGGCCAGCAATAAACTCCCGATAAATAAATATTTTAAATGGCTCATGGCAATACAGCTTTTGATACGGGTGTACATATTAGGTTATATTCAGGGCTGTCCACAACTACCGCCGCCACTTACCTTGTCGAACGCAACGCCCCAAATAACGCTGAGTGCACAGAACCTCACGCGCAGCTTCGGTAACCAGCGTGTTATCCACGACCTGACACTGCAATTAAAACGCGGCGAAGTGCTGGGTTTGCTCGGCCCCAACGGCGCGGGCAAGAGCACCACGCTGCAAATGCTGACAGGCTGTCTGTTACCGGGCAGCGGTAAAATCGAGATCTGTGGTATCAACCTGCGAAAAAACCCCATGCTTGCCAAGGCGCAGATCGGCTATTTACCGGAAGCCCCGCCTTTATATCGCGAACTGAATGTGGACGACTATCTGATATTTGCAGCAAGGCTGCGCGGCATCAAGGATGTCACTGAGCCGCTTAAGCTGGTCAAACAGCGCTGCGGACTTGAATCCGTCAGCAAGAAAATAATATCAATGTTATCAAAAGGTTACCAGCAGCGCGTCGGGATCGCCCAGGCCATCATTCATCGCCCCGCCGTGATCGTGCTGGATGAACCCACTGTCGGGTTGGATCCATCACAGATCCGCGATATCCGTAAGCTGATCCGCGAACTGGGTGACACCAGCAGCGTGATCCTGTCCACGCACCTGCTCAATGAAGTCGAAAGCGTGTGCGACCGCGTACAGATCATGCAGCACGGAAAACTGATTTACAGCGATTCAAGTTTGCGCATGCAGGATTACGGCAAGGTATCGGGCTTTCTGATCAGCCTGCGCAACCCACCCGCGTTAAGCGAACTGGAAAGCATCGATGGTGTCACCTCCGTTGAACAAATGACACAGACGCAATTCCGCATACTGCACGCCCCTGAAGAACATACAGGCAGTCTTCTGTTGAGCCTTGCCGCGCAAAACGGCTGGCAACTGGAGCAACTCTCACCGCTGCACGCCACACTGGAAGACGTCTTCGTCAAAATCACCGGAGAAAATTCATGATCCGCCTGATCGCGATGCGCGAACTGCGCAGCCTGTTTGCCATGCCGTCGACCTGGTTCGTGCTGGCCGTGCTGCAATTCATTTTTGCCTGGTTTTTTCTGGCAAGACTGGAGGCTTTTCTGGAAATTCAGCCGCAGTTAGCCGAAATTGCCAACCCGCCCGGCGTCACCATCACGGTGGCCGCTCCCTTGTTCAATACCGCCGCGCTGTTGCTGATGATGCTGGTGCCGATGTTCACCATGCGCCTGATCGCCGAAGAGCGACGCAATCAGACCCTGGCGTTACTGCTCTCCTCCCCGCTGTCAGATACCCACATTGTCCTTGGCAAATTCTTCGGCTTATTGCTTTTTTTGCTGACACTGATCATCAGCCTGCCGCTGATGATCTACACACTGGCACTGGGCACGCATCTGGATGGCGGCCTGCTATTGGGCAACAGCATCGGTCTGGTTCTGTTAACCGCAAGCTACATCGCGCTGGGGCTATATATATCCTCACTCACCACACAACCCATCATCGCGGCGATCGGCGCACTGGCCGTACTGGCAGGCCTGTGGCTGGCCGATATTGGCGCACCCGCCGATTCACCCTGGCATCAGTTTTCGCCGCTGTATCACTTTCAAAACTTTAATGCCGGCCTGCTCGACAGCACAGACACCGCCTTCTTTATACTGTTTACCGCAGTTTTCCTGGCGCTGACCGTGAAGCGGCTGCACAATAACCGGATATACGGATAAACCATGCCGCATAAATTTATTACCTCTGCCGCCCTGCGCAACCTGATGTTTGTGCTGCTGCTGATCGGCGTCGCGACGGGTCTGGGCTATTTGTCACACCATCACCCTGTGCAGCGCGACATCACTTTCAACGCCGGCAACAGTCTGGAACCGGCCAGCGTCACTATACTTCACCAGCTTGCAGGCCCGGTCAATATCACCGTCTACGCCACCCTTCAGGATGTGCGTCTGGGCGATATACGCAAAATCATCTCTGAATTTATATCGCTTTATCAGCGCTACAAGTCTGACATACGCCTGATCTATATCGACCCTGAAAAGGAACCTGAAAAAGCACGTGCGGCACGCATCCAGCTCAATGGCGAAATGATCGTCGAATATGCCGGACGCAGCGAACACCTGACACTGATCAACGAACAGACCCTCACCAGCGCCTTGTTGCGTCTGGCGCATACCACGGAACAAACCGTGATGTATCTGGACGGGCACGGCGAACGGAAACTGGACGGGCGGGCAAATCAGGATATGGGCCTGATATTCGGTGCAAAACTCAAACAGAACGGATTTAAAATTTCCAGCCTGAATCTGTCCATCGCACAGGATGTACCAGTCAATACACGCGTGCTGGTAATCACCCAGCCGCAGCTTGACCTGATGCCTGGCGAAGTAAACAAATTGCTGCGCTATGTCGAACGCGGCGGCAACCTGCTCTGGCTGATTGATGCTGAACCATTGCACGGACTGGAGCTGCTGGCCGAAAAACTGGATTTGCAACTACCATCCGGCATCGTGATCGATCCGTCCGCCACCGAAATGAATGCTCCTGTCACCTGGTCGCTGGGCACGACGTATATCCCTCACGCGATCACTCATGATTTTAATCTGATCACCGCCTATCCGTCCGCGCGCCCGCTGATCTGGAATGAGAATCCGGATTGGCAACATCACGCACTGGTCGAAGTCGCAGGCTGGATAAGCCATATCAGCGCGCCTGGCAATTTGGCCGGCCAACCATTCGATAACAAGCGCGACACAAAAGGCACATCCATCATTGCGTTAGCCCTTAACCGCAATATCAACGATGTCGAGCAACGCATTGTGGTGGTCGGTAACGGCGCATTCCTCTCCAACACCTTTGCCGGCAACGGCGGCAACGTGGACCTGGGCATCAACATGATGAACTGGCTGGCCCGTGACGACAAACTGATCACGCTGCAACCGCGCGCCGCCCGTGACAGCAATATCGAGCTGTCTAGAACGCAACTCACCGCCATCAGCGCCACTTTTCTGTTTGGCCTGCCGCTGCTGCTCTCATTGACTGGCGGTTATATCTGGTGGCGTCGCCGTCGTGCCTGAACTGCCTGAAGTTGAAACCACGCGGCGCGGATTGGCTCCCTATCTTGAAGGCGCCACCGTCACAGCGGTCGTGACCCGCTGCCCGCGGCTACGCTGGCCGATTCCCGAGAATCTGCCGGAGCTGCTGAGCGGACAGTCTGTCATTTCATTGAAGCGCCGTGCCAAATACCTGCTGCTGGAATTCGGCACGGGGACGCTGATCCTGCATCTGGGTATGTCCGGCAGTCTGCGCATCCTTGCCTGCAACATTCCTCCCGCCGTACCCGCAAGGGGCATGTCCGGGGTGTCCCCGCCGCTTTGCTGCGACCCTCCCGCCAAACACGACCATTTTGATTTGCTGCTGGATAACGGCCGTCTGATGCGATTGCGCGACCCGCGTCGCTTCGGGGCTGTGCTCTGGCATCAAGGTGAAACAGGCATTCATCCGCTGCTGACCCGCCTTGGCCCGGAACCCCTGGAAGCGGGTTTCGATGCAGGCTACTTCTACCAGATCACACGCAGCCGCAATGTTCCGATCAAGCAATTCATCATGGATAACCACGTGGTGGTCGGTGTGGGCAATATCTACGCCAGCGAAGCGTTATTCCGTTCTGGAATCAGTCCGCTGCTCAAGGCCGGCAAACTCACACAGCCTCGCTGCGCCAGACTGGTCGAAGCAATCCGCGAAACGTTAAGCGAAGCCATTCTGGCGGGTGGCAGCACACTGCGCGATTTTGTCAATGTATCCGGCAATCCGGGTTACTTCCAGCAGCAGCATTGGGTGTATGGACGCGCGGGCGAGCCATGCCGCACCTGTAGCGCCTCCGTCACGCAGATCAGACAGGGACAGCGCTCAAGTTTCTATTGCGAACTTTGCCAGAAATAATGCACAATCCCATTCAATGATTAATTGTAATCAACAAGTTATAAAAATACTGACCCAGTCAGATAAAAAGCGGCAACCGGAGGAGCAGTAATGAACAAAGAAGAAGGGATGCTGGCCATCAGCAAACTGGTGTTCGAGCTGACCATTACCAGTAGCACGACTGCCGATCTGGATATCCTGCTGGAGCGGCTGTTTACCATTCTGAAGAATTACTTCAATCTGCAGCTCGAAGCGCGTGGCGCCATCCTGCTGCTCAACCCGCGCGGACACTATTTTCAGGTCGCCCAATTTGGCATGGAGCCCGCCTGGTCAACCACGATGCGCTGGGATTCGGCGGCATTTACCAATCCTGTTGTCAGCGATCACTGCCAGACACAAGATGCCTCTGCTGATTCAGCCGAACCGGCACGCATGCTGCTGTTGCCGCTGCATATCGAAGGAAAAGGTCTGGGTTATACCGTGCTGTTTGCCACACCTGACTACGAAATGAGCCAAACGCACACCGAATTCATGGATGATCTGGCGCGAGCCCTGTCAGGCCTGATTAACCGCGCACTGACCAATGAGACATTGCGTATCCGCGAACTCGAACTGGAAGAGTCGCGTGCCGATGTGATCCGCAGCCTGGGCGTTGCCTCGGAATACCGCGACAATGAAACCGGCTTGCATATCATGCGCATGACCAATTTCGCACAGGCCATTGCCAAAGCGCTCGGCATACCCGATGAGCAGCGCGAATTGCTGTATATCGCCGCCCCCATGCATGACGTCGGAAAAATCGGCATCGCTGATGCGGTATTGCTCAAGCCCGGCAAACTGACGCCGGAAGAATTCGAGATCATGAAGACGCACACCGATATCGGTGCCAACATACTGAAAGGTAAAGACGCACTGATCGCCGCCGCACGCGATATCGCAGGATCACATCACGAACGCTGGGACGGCAACGGTTATCCAAATGGCTTGCGTGCAGAACAGATTCCGCTGTTGGCGCGCATCTGCGCCGTAGCGGATGTGTTCGATGCACTGACATCGACGCGCCCGTATAAAAAAGCCTGGCCGGTTGAAGAAGCCAATAACTGGGTCATGGCTGAATCGGGTAAACATTTCGATCCTGGCGTGGTTGCTGCCTTCGAAATGGCAATGCCGGACATTTTGCGCATCAGGGAACTTTACCGGGACGACATCATCAATCCCAAGCAAGTGCTATCCTTACCGCCGATCCCACATCGCGAAGATGCCTGGATTCCCTGGGATGAAAATTTAAGTGTGGGTATCGATGTTATAGACGAACATCACCGATATTTGTTCGATCTGGTCAACGATCTGTATGAGGTGGTCGCCAAAAAACGCGGTGCAAGGTATGTCGCACGCCTGATCAAGGCACTGGATGCCTATGCGAAAATTCATTTCCGCGCGGAAGAACAGATGATGAATCGCTACGGCTTTAAAGGCATCGACCGCCAGATTCACCAGCACCATGCTTTCGAAGAAAAGATTGCCGAGTTTTACGAAGAACTGCACGCCAACCCTTTTGTTGCGCAATTCGATGTACTGTCCTATCTGCGCGACTGGTTGATCCACCATATCCGCGTTGAAGACATCCAATTGAGCGAACTGGCTAAAAAATAAGCTGTACATGCGCTATCTGATCATTATTCTGCTGGCTTTAATCCCGGCGGTTAACGCCCGGGCGGCACCGCTGCCGCGCCCCGACCACGTCATCGTCGTTATCGAGGAGAATCGCAGCTATTCGCAGATCATGGACAAATCCAAAAGCGATTCCTATATCCATCTGCTGGCGCATCGCGGCATGCTGCTGACGCAGTCCTATGCCGTCTCTCACCCCAGCCAGCCGAATTATCTGGCCCTGTTTTCCGGCTCAACGCAAGGCATCCTGGACGACAACTGTCCGCTGTATTTTTCCGGCGACAATCTCGCCGACAGCCTGAGCGGCAAGGGTTTGAGCTTTGCCAGCTTCTCGGACTTGATGCCGGTAGCGGGTTATTTGAAATGCTACGCCGGCCCCTATCAGCGCAAGCACAATCCGGCAGCCAACTGGCCGGGTCTGCCCTCTTCAGTCAATCTGACCTTCGATGATTTCCCGCAGGATTTCAGCCAGTTACCTACCGTATCTTTCGTGATTCCCGATCAGCGCAACGACATGCACGACGGCAGTTTTGCCACGGCAGACGAGTGGCTGAAAATCCATATCGGCCCTTATGTCGAATGGGCGTTCAGGCACAACAGCCTGGCTATTCTGACCTGGGACGAAGACAATGGCAGCGATGGCAACCGCATTGCAACCATACTTGTCGGTCCGATGGTCAAAACAGGAACCAGCGATCAGCGTGTTGATCACTACAACGTGTTGCGCACCCTGCTCGACTTCTATGGATTACCTGCGATAAACGCCGCCCGCGATGCCGAGCCGATCAGAGATATCTGGAAGAAACACTAATACCGCAAAAAAACCGCGCAAGCGCGGTTTTTCAGGATGCCAGGCAAACAAAAATCAGCCTTTGGCGGCCATCAATTTTTCATATTTTGCCTGCAATTGTGCCGGCGATTCCACGTGCGCAGGATCTTTGGGGATGCAATCTACCGGGCACACTTCCACGCATTGCGGTGTGTCATAGTGGCCTACGCACTCGGTGCATTTATTCGGGTCAATCTCGTAAATGGTATCGCCCTGAGAAATGGCATCGTTCGGGCATTCCGGCTCGCAAACATCGCAGTTGATACATTCGTCAGTAATTATTAATGCCATTATTTTTCTCCTTTTTAATCAAATAGTTAAGCTATATTATTTTTTTGCTGCAAACGGGTTACCACGGAGGGCGAAACAAACTTGCCGACATCTCCGCCAAAGCGCGCCACTTCGCGCACCATGGTGGCCGAAATGAAGGTGTACTGTTCGGCGGGCGTCAGAAACAAGGTTTCCATTTCAGGATACAAGTTGCGATTCATGCCGGCCAACTGAAACTCATATTCAAAATCCGATGCGGCGCGCAAGCCGCGCAACACCACGCGCGACTGTTGCGACTGCACAAAATTCATCAGCAATCCGTCAAACCCTTCCACACGCACGTTGGAATATTCGCAGAATACTTCGCGTGCCATGTCCACCCGCTCATCGAGTGTGAACAGCGTATTCGCACGGCTTTTTGCGACCGCCACAATCACTTCGCCGAACAATCCCGCCGCACGGCGCACCACGTCTTCGTGGCCGCTGGTGATAGGATCGAACGTTCCCGGATAAACAACTTTAATCATGTTAAAACCTTTTTCGTCCACGAAAATCACGAAAGTCACGAAATTAAGTCAAAGCCTTGATTTGTTTTGCTCTGATGACTGACCGGACAGATGATAATCAAAAACGATAATTAATTGAATTTGTTCGTGTTATTTAGTGTCTTTCGTGGACAAATGTTTTTCAAAAATCATTTTTCTAATCCGATCAATTGGTAATATACCTGTCCTGCACGGCCCGATTTAATGACCTGCCAAGGCGATGGAATTTCAACCTCAGCTCCGGACTCCACATACACGACGCCACTATCGTTAAGGCGTTGCGGCAGAATTTCCAGCAACTTCAGCAAATAATCGCTTTGAAATGGCGGATCCAGAAAGATCACATCATAACGTTTCGCATCCCGAAAGATGAATTCTAGCCCATCTTGATGGCGCAGCGATATATTAGCGCATTCTAATTTTCTGACATTCTCCCGCAAAGCGCGAAAAACCACCGGGCTTTTCTCAACCATCAGCACGTGTTCGGCACCCCGGGATGCAGCCTCAATGCCTAGCGCACCGCTGCCGGCAAACAGATCCAGACAATTCCGCCCATACAACGTTTGACCCAGCCAGTTGAACAGCGTCTCGCGCACCCGGTCCGGGGTCGGCCGCAGCCCCTCTGCATCCGGAAAGGTGATGATGCGGCTGCGCAGTTCGCCGCCGCCTATTCTGACTTTATTGATGTCCGGCTCCTTCCGGCGCGCCGACAATCACCGTGGCCATTTGCGCAGGGTGGATATGACGCGCAAAAGCATCACGAATTTTCGGCACCGTGACGCGCTCAATTTTACCTGTAAAATCATCAAGATAACTTAGCGGCAAATCATAAAAACCGATAATGGACAGGTAATCCAGTATCTTGCGATTGCTGTCGATCCGCAACGGGAATCCGCCAATAATATTCTGTTTGGCTGCCAGCAACTCTTTTTCAGTCGGTCCGTTTGCCACGAAATCCGCCAGCGTTTTGCGCACCAGCATCAACGCCTCGTCTGCTTGTTCCTTTTTGGTTTGCAGGCCGATCTGGAAAGCGCCCGGCTGTTTGAGCGGCATGAAGTAGCTGTACACGCTGTAGGCCAATCCCCGCTTCTCGCGCACCTCATTCATCAGGCGTGACACGAAGCCGCCTCCACCCAGAATGTAATTTCCGACATATAGCGCAAAATAGTCCGGGTCGCTGCGCGCCATGCCGGGAGAACCGATCAGAATATGACTCTGGCTGGCGGGATGGACGATGCGTTGCTCTGAAGCTTGAATATTCATTGCAACGGATTGCAAAACATCCTGTTCTGAAGAGACAGGCAGCGCTCCCGTCAGTTGCTGTGCGATGGCTTCGGCCTGCTCGCGCGTCACGTCGCCCATAATCGCAACGACGGCGCGCCGGGCATTGTAATGCGCACGATAAAAATCCTGCAGATCCTGAACGGATAGTTTTTCCACACCGGATATTTCACCCGAGACGGACAGCGCATAAGGATGTGAGCCATACACTGCATGCCCGAAAGCCTTGCCGGCAATAAGCTCAGGCTGGGTTTGGGCCTCCTTGATAGCGGAGATCGTGCGGGCTTTCTCCCGTGTCAGGATCGCCTCCGGAAATACCGGATGTTGCAGCACGCTTGCCATGATGTTTAACGCCGGCTCACGTTCACGGCTTGTGGTGCGCAATGATACGCTCGCCCTGTCCTGATCAACGCCGCCTGTCAGTTGCGCGCCTGTGTCCGCCATACCGGTGGCAACGGCATCCTCGTTCATGCCTGTCGATCCCAGATCCAGCAGACCTTGCGTCATACTGGCCAGGCCGCTCTTTTCCGCCGTATCAAAACGGCTGCCTGCCGGCACACTCACAGCCACATCCAGCATCGGAATATCGTGATCTTCGACGAACAGCACCCGCGCGCCGCTGGCGCTTTGCCAATGCTGAATATGCGGCGTGGCAAAAGCTGCGCTGCAAACGCAGCACAACGTCAACGCGCACAATAATTTTTTAGCGGACATGGGTTGAATCTCCTGTTTGACGGCTGACTTTGCCTGACAGCGGTTGCGGGTCGAGCACCGCGATGGTCAGATTGTCATCCTGCAGAAATTCGTGTGCCACAAGGTTCACCTGATCAGCCGTCACCTCCTGCAATTTTTCAAGCATCAAGGGAATAGCCTTGTACCCCAGACCGATGGACTCCATCTGACCGATCTGCATCGCCTGATAGAAAACCGAGTCCAGCTTGTACACTTCACCTGCCAATACCTGCGCCTTGACGCGCTTCAATTCTTGCTCGCTCACGCCGTCCCTGACCAACGCTGCAATTTCCCCGCGCAATGCAGCTTCCAGCTCACCCACCGTCGCTCCCTTGCTCGGTACGGCTTCCAGCGTAAACAGGCCAGGTCCGCGCGAGGTAGAATCATAACCCGCACCGGCGCTGCTTGCGATCTGCTGTTCGCGCACCAGATGTTTGTTTAAACGTGCAGAATCGTTGCCGCTCAATACCCCGGCCAGCATCTCCAGCGCATAGGGTTTCCAGTCCTGCTGCGGATCAGCGATATTGGGCGCATGAAAACTCATCACCAACAACGGCAATTCGGCAGGCGCTTTGACCACCATGCGTTTGATGCCCAGTTGCGCCGGCTCGGTATAGTGTCTTCGCGCCGGCAGCACTTGTTTCGGAATACCGCCATAATAGCGTTGCGCCAGCGCAAACACCTCAGCGGCCCTGACATCCCCCGCGATGACCAGTGTGGCGTTGTTAGGCGCGTACCATTGTTTGTACCAGGCGCGTGCATCATTCACCTTCAGGCTTTCAAGGTCGCTCATCCAGCCGATCACCGGATGCTGATAAGGATGTTCAAGATAGACGAGCCCCATCATTTTTTCCTGCAACAGGGCGTGCGGGTCGTCGTCGGTACGCATGCGGCGCTCTTCCATTACCACTTTGATTTCTTTGGAGAATTCCGCCTCGGACAGATTCAGGTTATGCATCCGGTCGGATTCGAGTTTCATCGCCAGCGGCAGTCTGGATTTATCCAGCTGCTGGAAATAGGCGGTGTAATCGCTGCTGGTAAATGCATTTTCACGCCCGCCTGCGGCTGCGATACGCCGTGAAAATTCGCCGGCAGGAACGGTACGGGTTCCCTTGAACATCATGTGTTCCAGCACATGGGCAACACCCGTCTTACCGGTACTTTCATCCATGCTGCCGGCTTTGTACCAGATCTGTTGCACCAGCACCGGCGCGCGGTGATCTTCCTTGACGATCACACGCAATCCGTTTGCCAGCGTTTGTTCAAACACCTCTGCCCGGGCCTGCTGCGAAAGCAGTATCAACAGTGCAACGCAATAAATCCTCATAATCCCTAACCTCAGAACGCCTAATCGGCTTAAAATAACAGCCACACGGCCTTATATATTATGCCCCAACTCTTGCTACCGGAACGCATCCCAAATGTTTAGTTTTCTAAAAAAGAATACCCCGGAAAAAATCGCCGACACGGTCGTCGAAAAACGCAGCTGGATTGAACGCCTCAAATCCGGCTTATCGCGCACCGGCAACCAGCTGGCCGATCTGTTCAGCCGTGGCGGCAAGATCGACGACGATCTGTATGAAGAACTGGAAACCATCCTGATCACATCCGATGTCGGCATGGACGCCACCCGTGCACTGTTAGCCGACCTGCGCCGCCACGTCAAAGAGCACAAGCTGATTGAGGCTGCCGAACTCAAGGCGGGACTGGCACACTGCCTGCTCAAACTGCTGAAACCGCTTGCCGTGCCGTTGCAGGCCGATACAAAAAAACCATTTGTAATCATGATGGTGGGTGTAAATGGCGCCGGCAAGACCACCTCCATCGGCAAACTGGCGAAATATCTGCAATCACAGGGCTTGTCGGTACTGCTGGCGGCAGGAGACACTTTCCGTGCAGCCGCGCGCGAACAGCTGATGACCTGGGGAGAACGCAACAACGTAACGGTGATCGCGCAACAAAGCGGGGACGCCGCTGCCGTGATTTACGATGCAGTCCAGGCCGCCCAGGCGCGGAAAATCGACGTGGTGCTGGCCGATACGGCAGGCCGCCTGACCACACAGGCGCACCTGATGGAAGAAATCAAAAAGGTTAAACGCGTCATTGCCAAGGTATTACCCGACGCGCCGCATGAAGTGTTGCTGGTGCTCGATGCCAACACCGGTCAGAACGCCTTGAGTCAGGTGAAAGCCTTTGACCTGGCACTGGGCGTAACCGGCCTGATTCTGACCAAACTCGACGGGACAGCCAAGGGCGGGGTGATTGCCGCAATCGCCCGCGCACATCCGATACCGGTACGCTTCATCGGGGTCGGCGAAGGGATGGACGACCTGAGACCGTTCAATGCTGAAGAATTCATCGACGCCTTGCTGGGGGTGCAGACATGACACGGCGTTGCGAAGCATCCGGGGCAAAAATGCCTGCATGCACCCGCTCATGGATCGCTCAAACCCTGCCGTACAGCGGGGGCGTAGCATGATCGCGTTCAATCAGGTCAGCAAGCGCTATCCTGGCGGTTTTGATGTGCTGAAAAATGTCTCCTTCGAACTGGCCAAGGGTGAAATGGCATTTTTGACCGGTCATTCAGGCGCGGGAAAGAGCACCTTGCTCAAGCTGATCGCTGCCATTGAACGCCCCAACACAGGTTCCGTGCTGGTTAACAACCAGAATGTCAGCGTACTGAAAAGCGGGGCACTCCCTTACCTGCGCCGCAATCTGGGCATTATTTTTCAGGATCATAAACTTTTGTTCGACCGGAACGTATTTGACAATGTCCAGCTGCCACTGCAAATTTGCGGATTCGACCACAAGGAGAGCAGCAAACGTGTGCGCGCAGCGCTGGATAAGGTAGGACTGCTGGGTCGCGAGAGGGCAAACCCTATCGCACTGTCCGGCGGCGAGCAACAGCGTCTTTGCATCGCGCGCGCCATTGTCAACCGCCCGTCCATCCTGCTGGCGGATGAACCCACCGGCAGTCTCGATGCGGAATATGCCGAAGAAATCATGGCGATATTCAAATCATTCCATCAGGTCGGCGTAACCCTGCTGATTTCAACTCACGATGCGAGCGTGCTGCGCAACACGCAGTTTCGCGTAATCGAACTGAAACAGGGCGAAATCCAATCCTCTTCCGCCCCCGCAGACTCAGCACAGACCACATCGACCAGTCCTGCGGCCCTGAGTACAGGTGCGCAAGCATGATGAGCGCACTCACAGCTCACATCGGCGTAATGCGTACCGCTGTACATCGCATGTTCGCGTCCCCGCTGGCAGGATTTCTCAATATTCTGGTGATAGGCATCGCCCTGAGTCTGCCAGCCGGCATGTACGTACTGTTGCAAAATGCCCAGGGCGTGGTCGCGCAGCTGTCTGCCGCACCGCAAATCAGCCTGTTTCTGGCAATGAACGCAACAACTGAAGACATTGCCCAAATACGCATGCAGCTGGCCAAACATCCGGGAGTAAAAAATATTGCATTCATTTCACGCACTGAAGCCCTGACGACGCTGGGACAGGGCACAGGACTCGACGATGTGATTGCAGGCCTTGAAAGCAACCCGTTACCTGATGCCTTCGTCATTACGCCCGACAGTAACAATGCCAGAACACTTGAAGCGTTGCGCAATGAACTTCAGCAGATACCGGGGGTTGATTTGACGCAACTGGATTCGGCCTGGGCTTACAAACTGGAAGCAATACTCGATTTTGCACGCATTGCAGTTCTTGTGCTTGCCAGCCTGCTCAGCCTCGGATTAATTGCAATCACGTTTAACACGATACGCCTGCAGATTCTCACCCAACGCGACGAAATTCAGGTGTCCAAACTGATCGGCGCAACGGATGCCTTCATACGACGCCCTTTCCTGTATTTCGGGGCGATACAAGGCTTGCTCGGCGGCCTGTCCGCATGGCTGATCATCGTTGCAAGCCTGCTGCTGCTCAGACAACCCATCGCTGCGTTATCGCAACTTTACGCCAGCAATTTCAGCCTGCAACCGCTCAGCTTCAGCGACAGCCTGTCTCTGATATTATTCTCAGTGTATCTTGGCTGGATGGGCGCATGGCTGTCCGTGGCAAGGCACTTGTCACAGATCGAACCGCATTAATTCAACCGCCATCTGCTGCCATGTTAAAGTTAGTTGACACGCCCCTAATTTTTAACAACAATGTCACAACTACGCATGCCTGATGCATGCGTTGCCTTATACACAGAATCAAGGAGAAGTTAATGGAAAATTCGAATTGCAAGATACTGGTACTGCCTTTGATTATCGCTGCAGTGCTGTGGCTCGTTGGCGGCTTCTTTCTGAGCAAGGAATTGGGTATGGTTTGCGTTATTCTTGGTATTGCAATTGCAGGCTGGGGTGCCGGAAACGCAATGAATTCGCCACAAAAAGAAGAAGCTTAACGAACCGGCACGCTTATCGCTCGCCTCACCAATCCGCGACAAGCTGCCACAAACCAGACTTTGCCATCGTCTTACGGGCGGGATATCCCACACGCAACAGCAATCTTCATCAGAACATCCACTAAGTAATACCGTGGTTCAGTTTTCACTTAAAGATTGTCAATGTTGAACCCTATTTCGTTTTGACGCTCTTAGCCCTGAGTGTTGAATTTTAGGAGGAAATCTCTATGAATATTGCAAACAGCTTACCCATCCCATCTGCACTGGGCAGCCTGGAAAGCTACATCCAGCTGGTCAGGCGCTATGCGCTGCTGACGCATGAGGAAGAGCATGAACTGGCGACTCGTTTCCGTAACGAAAACGATCTGGATGCAGCACGACAGTTAGTCTTGTCGCACCTTCGCGTCGTCGTCAGTGTCGCGCGCGGTTATGCCGGATACGGCCTGCCTCAGGCCGACCTGATTCAGGAAGGCAACATTGGCCTGATGAAGGCTGTAAAGCATTATGACCCGGACTTCGGTGTGCGCCTTGTATCGTTTGCTTTGCACTGGATACGCGCCGAAATCAATGAATTTGTGGTGCGCAACTGGCGCATGGTCAAAATCGCCACCACCAAGGCACAACGCAAGTTATTTTTCAATTTGCGCAGCCTGAAACAGGGGCTGGAATCGCTGAAACCAAAACAGATAAGCGAAATTGCCCGGCAACTTAACGTCACCGAACAGGACGTTGTGGACATGGAGGCAAGATTCGCAGGTCATGAGGTAGCACTTGACCCGGCCGGCTGCGATGACGATGAAAGCTATTCGCCTATCCAGTATCTGGCAGACAGCGAGGATCACGAACCGTCCAATATACTGGAAACCTCCCAGCGCGACCATCTGCGCACAACCGGTCTGGCAAAGGCGCTGTCCAGCCTTGATGAACGCAGCCGTCGCATCGTTGAGGCGCGCTGGCTTTCCGAGGACCACAGCGCCACACTGCACGATCTGGCCGCCGAATTCAAGGTGTCGGCTGAACGCATACGTCAGATAGAACAAAAAGCCATGGGGAAAATGCACGCCGCCTTGTCAGCAGCATAAGCTTATTTTCATCTTCCGATTAAAACGAGCATCTTTCCTCAGCCGCAGTTCGCATCGTCTGAAATAACTCTTAAAAATCAATGAGTTATTCAAACAAAGGAAGAATCACACCGTGGGCTGCACTGGTTGTTTTGGCGCTTTGCATTGCCGGCGTACTACTTCTCAACAAAACCACCAAGCCAGCCTATTATCAGGTATGGGGTTATTACCCCAGCTGGCTGAAGGACGATTGGCGCAAAATAGACCTGGGGCTTTACGACCAGATTCTGTTCTTCGACATCCCTGTCGGTACCGACAGTCCAATGATACGCAGCAATGGCTTTCCCGAAAATTGGCAACCGTTAATCGCAGCGGCAAAAAAACGGGGCGCACGGTTACAGCCCACCTTTACCCTGTTCGATGCCGGAACATTTGAAAACATCTTCTCGAATCAAAATCTGCGAAAATCGCTTCAGGCTGACATGCTCGCGCTGCTTGAGCAAACTGATGCTACCGGCATGCAGCTGGATTTTGAAATATTTGGCCCGGTATCCAAAACGAGCACATCGGGATACCGCGCTTTTTTAAAAACGATAAAGGACGCACTGGCAGCCCGTAATAAAAAGTTGAGTATTTTTGTGCTGACTGAAGACAGTGCAGGGCTGTATGACGAAGAAGCGCTGAAACAGCCCGACTATATCGTGATACAGGGTTACGATGCACACTGGAAGGGAAGCGCAAATAGCGGCTCTGTAGCCCAGCTACGGGGCACGACGGCGGACAGTTGGAATACTTCGCTGAATCACTACCTGTCTCTGGGCGTTTCCCGCAACAAAATCCTGATGTCCGTTCCTTATTTTGGCTATGAATGGCCGACCCTGAACGATACGCCCGGGTCACTGACAAGGGGAACCGGTCAGGAAATCAGCTTTGCCCCGCTCGCCTCTGCACCCGAAGTAAAGGCATCTGCTCTGGCCCGTATCAAACAATACGGAATGCGGCGTGATCCGCAAACTGGATCTCCCTATTACGCTTATCAGGATGAAACCGGCTGGCATCAGGGATGGTTCGAAGATGAGGAAAGCCTGTCAGCCAAATTTGCGTT
>JAPLQK010000035.1 GCA_026399735.1 Pseudomonadota bacterium | reverse complement strand
ATCATTCCTGCCACGCCTCATCCTCAGAGAAACGATCCGTGCCGGTCTGTTTCTTGATATGTTTCACCAGCCAAACCGGGGGATCGCTTTGCATGCTTTTCTGCAAGCCGTTCAGTAAACCTTCAATGGCACTCCCCTCGTCCACCCGCATCGGCTGTATGCCTTTGGCCAACAATTGTTGTATGGCGGATGCGCCGGCTGCATTGCAATACACCGCTGCACAATCGTCCAACAATTCGATTTTGGCGGCCAGTTTGCCTTCGTGACCATCCATCGCGGTCTCGATGAACTCAGCCACTTCCACCAGATGAAAATCAGTTTCACACATGGCAAAAATAGCAAATGCTTCTGCCGCGCCAAAATGCTGATTGACCAGCTTGCGATCGTTGCTGGCAAAGGCGATTTTCACCGTCATTTCTATCTCCTTAATGGGTTTTACCAGCCGCAAATGTCTCATTCCGCCCTCCTTTCACTCAGAAAACAGGAGCTTCAGCTACGTTGTTTCGTGGGAATGCCCTTGCGGCATTACCCTTATCCCTTCTGTATACAGAAACATAGGGTTCTGCCTCGTGATGCGACTCAACCATCATGTTTGCCAGATCAAACAGGGTTTGCCGTGTGCCTTTATAGCCTATCCACAGACGCTGATAACCGCCGATCAGGTCATATTGAGGAAAACCGGCACGCAACAGCGGAATTTCAAGTCGGCGCGCTGTTTCTGCCGCATGCGAATTGCTGATGACAAGCTGCGCACCACGAGTCCTGGCCGCAATTTCGAGATCTTCCAGATCGCCGATGGCAACCTGTACCGCACACACGCTTTGCAAAATATTGGCGCGCGCCGGGGCGACAGCCGCCACCACCTCGCAACCCATCTCAGACACTAACTGCGAAAAACCAAACAGCAAGTCGGGATCAGCCGCAATCGCTACGCGTGCGAAACCCAGCATAAAATGACTGTCAACCATCGCGTCCTGCAACTGCGCGCGCTGACGTTCAATCTTCAAAGGCACAGGATTACCGCTAATCTTCACCAGTGTCGCGACAAAACTGTCCACCGCATCCAACCCCATCAGGCAGTCGAAACGGTAATCCGGCACACAGGTGCGCTCCTTGAGCACATCAGCCGCATCGAACAAGGAATTGCCCAGCACCAGCGTTGCGATCGAATCCCCCATAGCGGATATTTCCGACACCGTTGTACCGCCCAGCGTCACGGGACTGGTATCCATTTTGCTTAAGTGTCCGTCCAGAGAATCAGCGATATCCGGCAACACCAAAGGTCGCAGCCCGAATGCCTCGATCAACTCCCGGACATGTTCGATGTCGCCTGGTGTGAGAAATGATCCTGCCAGCACGTTGACTTGTTTGTGGCGACGGCCTGCCTGAGCGCTTCGCGGCACCAGCACTTCCAGCATTGCTTTGACTGCCAGCGTGTAGCCGCTTTCCAGGCAACCGGTATAGTCCGGCGTATTTACCGGTACCACCGGGATGTGGGCATATTCAGGATATTTACTATAAAAGTCTTTCACCAATCGTTTGATATCGGTTCCCTGCGTCTCGGACAAACCGGTCGTCGGCAGGCCAATCAACGCAGGGCTGCTTTTCTCTGCGACGGCTTTGAGCCCTTCAATCACGTTCTCATCCGCATTCATCACCGTGGACACCTGATCCATCGCAGTGGTTTGCAACGGGATAGGCTCGCGAAAATGGCGTACAAAAAATACTTTGCCGAATGCCGAGCAGCCTTGCGAGCCATGCAACATCGGAATCGCGCGGTTAATACCCAGGAAAGCCAACGATGCGCCCATCGGCTGACTGGCTTTGAG
The DNA here is from genome assembly GCA_026399735.1 of Pseudomonadota bacterium. Classification (GTDB taxonomy): domain Bacteria; phylum Pseudomonadota; class Gammaproteobacteria; order Burkholderiales; family Gallionellaceae; genus Gallionella. Next base: position 3,382 of record JAPLQK010000035.1, on the reverse strand, counting down.
CGGATTAACGCTGAGCGCCTTGTTGCGTTTGAGAATTTCGGCCATGTTATTCGTCTCCTGTCAGTTCAATGCCGGCTGCCGGCAATTTTGCCCACGGAGCGGGACGGCGCACGGCCTGCCACACCGGACTCTGCAAGGTCAAGGCGAGTTGTCGCGCCAGCTCGGTCATGCCGCTGTAGCCTTCGTAACCGAATTCGCGTTCCTGATTTATATCCAGGAACGGGATTTTTGCTTTCAGCGCGGTGTACATATTGCGACCGCCCGCAATCAGAATATCTGCCTGATATTCCCTGACCACGCCGAGCAAGGCGCGGGGACTGCCATCGGTGATCATTTTTGTCTTGTCGCCCATGATTTCGCGGATGCGTTGCTTGTCTTCCTCGGTGGATTTGCTGGTGCCGGTCGCGACCACCTCCAGCCCCAGATCCTGCAAGGCAGAAACAATGGACCAGGACTTCACTCCGCCCGTGTAGAGCAGCACGCGACGGCCCTTGAGTTTTTCCCGCCAGGGATCTAAGGCCTGATTGATCTTCGCTTCTTCACGGGCAATCATCGCTTCAACACGTACTGACAGCAACGGATCATTCAGCAGCCTGGCGAAATCCCGGAACGCCTGCGACGTATCAGTGACGCCGTAGAAACTGCCTTCGAAGAATGGAATTTGGTAATCGGTTTGCAAACGGCGCGCCACATTCAGCAAGGCTTTGGCACAGACCACCATACTGGTTTCTGCACGGTGCATGGTCTGCACATCGTGAAAGCGCGCATCGCCTGACAAGGTACACAAAATGCGCAGCCCCAGCTCATCAAACAAAGGCAGCACATTCCAGAACTCGCCGGCAATGTTGTATTCGCCGATCAGATTCACGTCGTGCACGGTGATGCCGGGACGCTGCGCCTCAAGCGGCACAGGCAGAGGTTCTGCCGTGCCCACCACATACTTGAACATGGCTTCCCCGGCGATACGATTGCCGAGATTCTTGGTGCCGTAGAAACCGGCGCAATCCACCGGCACCACCGGCACACCGCATTTTTCAGATGCCGCCTTGCACACCGCAGAAATATCGTCTCCGGTCAGCGCAGGCACGCAGGTGTTATAGACAAAAACTGCCGCAGGCGAATAACTGTTTACCGCCTGTTTGATCGCATGAAACAGGCGCTTTTCGCCGCGCCCCATGATCACATCCTGTTCGGTCAGATCCGTTGTCATGCCGATGCGATACAAAGTCGGACCGGAAGAGCGCGTACCCCGGTTGTCCCAGGAGCTGCCTGCACAAGCGATCGGGCCATGTACGATATGCGCCACATCGGCGATCGGCAGCAGCGCGATTTGCGCACCATCGAACGCACAACCACCTGCCGTCGAGCCGGGCTTGGGACGCGCGCAGCCGGATTTGGATTTGGTGTTGTGGGTGCACGCCGGTTCGTTGAGCAGTTCGGCGATGTCTCGGGCTTGCATGATATTCACTCGAAAGTTATGACACTCTCTCTAATGCAAATGCCGTGCCAAGTAATATCCTATTGATTTATAATCATTTTTTTAAATTATATCTTGTCGCAAATCCGACAATGAGGCCGAAGTGCAACAATCGTCAGATGGAGTAAGGTGCTGCAACCCAGCTTCGCAGCAGGGCAACCTCGCTATCCGGCAGGTAGCTAAATCCGGCATCCAGATCGTGCAGCACGGCGTAGGCAATTTTCGGCGGTGTAATCGTGCCTGCAACCAGATGAAAATACCAGGCTGACGCATATCCGGCAGCACGATCAAACGCCTGTAATTGAGCAGACAAATCAGTACCGGACAATTCGATATTCCAGTGAAAGGGCTTGAGTTCACGTGCATGACGCGAGACCAGCGAGGCAGATAGCACAGGGTTACGATAACGATCCTGATGCTCACGCAGTGCAATGATCCAGTGATCGCTGAAATGCCCACGCGTGGCCGCACTGCTGTGAGACCATTCACCCAGAAAACGCCTGATTGGCAAATCCTGCCCATAAGGTGCCGGCAATCTGGCTAACGTCTGGCGTATATCCAGCAATCGCCTGAAGCGGTAGCGCGGCGCGGCAACAGGCTGGGCTTCCAGCATCAAGGGCATCACCGGGTCAATCAATTCCTGCAAATCATCCGGCGGATTGCCTGCATCAATCAGATTTCTGTCCTGCACTTCCTGCAACTCCTCGATTTCCAGTTGCATAAAATCTGCCGGTGAAGATCCATAAAACGCGACAAAATAATGGGTACGTCCGGAATGGCGCGTCACCAGCAAATGACTGTCAGCATGGCGCTCTATCAGTGCTTCCATATCCCCGTTGCAATCGGCCAATTCCCGTCTCGCCCAGACGTCGAGGTTATCATCAAGCCGCGTGCCATTCGCTGCAATCACCCCCCCCGGACGGTACCAGCCGCCACGACTCAGCGCAAAAACAAACTTGCATCCGGGACGAATTCGATCAGCAATTTCCAGCAACGCGCTGTGATGCGGACGCGGCGAAATCTTCTCGATTTGTGCAGCCAGGCTGCGCAGGTTTTGTTCTTCAGGCGTGTAATCAGTCATGTTCATCCTCAAGCAAAAATCCATTTAAACGACGGTGTACAACCGAGCATACATCCGGTTCGCAATCATCCACCAAACGGGTGATGGCTTCCAGCGACGCGCGCTTTGCGGCTTCCATACGTACCAGCCAATCCGTATCCGAGAGCATGCCTTCAGCATCTTCCGGCAACATGCGGGATGCTATTATACGGCGCACTTCGACATCTTCATCGCATGCCATCGGCCGCAATGCGAAAGACGGTAATTGCCTTGCCACCGCCTTGCGCACTTCACGGTCAGGGTCATGCGCCATGCGCGGCAACTGACCATGCGGCAGACGTTTTGCCACCTGCAAACGCACCAGATAATCCGGATCGCTGATCAGCGAAGTTAACTTTTCCGGCGCAATACGCTCGGCCACCGTCATGCGTACTTCCCTGTCCGGATCGCGGAGATATTCACCCAATAATTCTACAGGCAAACGACTGACCACCACGCGACGCACCACTTCATCCTGATCCCGCTGCATTTTTTTAACCGCATCCAGCGGCGCATAGCGCGCCGCTATCGCACGCCGTTCCCAAAAAGCGTCACGAAGACAGGCTTCGGCAAATTCCGGATTTCGGCCCAAAAAACGATCTATCTGTCTTCCGCTCTTAGCCATCAGGCAGACATCGCCGGGCACACATTTGCCATCTGGCAGCAGCGTGTCGCGATGTCGACAGCGGTTACAATCTGCCAGTCTCACATCAACCGGATCTGTCGATTGCGCAGTCATTCTCTCCTCCGTCATATCTCTATTTAACATTAAGATATAATTATAATTAATTGATTATAATTAATAT
>JAPLQK010000029.1 GCA_026399735.1 Pseudomonadota bacterium | reverse complement strand
GCGTTGCGTAGTATTCATATCGGGCGTTGATCAAGTCTTCAGAACCTTTATCTTGCCAGCAATGGCCGCCCACTTCCACCTACTTTTTGCCCTTTATCCGGCAATTAATTCCGCTCAGCCGCCGTGTTTTGCAAGAGCCTCCCATGACAAACAATAGTCCGCCTACCAGCATGAACCATTGTGCGTTATTCATCAATGTGCTCCATCGTTATGGACCGTAAATTTTTAACGCAGAAATCACTCACCGAGCAACTCAGCCACCGGATGCAGTCGTTCCATATGCTGCGATACCACTTTCACGGCGACCATGACGATACAGGTACTCGCGACACGCGGTATTCTAAGCCGCCCCAGCCAGACCACGAGAGGATTCAAGGTTTACGCAAAGCGTATTCCGAGCATCAGTGTGATCAGAAACGGCTGCGCCCAGTCCAGTGCAAATCATTCCCTTGCGCAAGCCGATTAATCATTGCGGTCACGGCCCCGATCCTGGCCTTGCCTGGGCTCGTGTGTCACTTCCCGACCAGGCTTACCTTGCGGCCTGTCTTCTTGTCCCTGCGGCCGTTCACGCTGAACCGGCGTGGGTAGCTGCATATGATCCCGAGGCTGTTCTTGTCCTGGAGCATCCGGAATTGGCCTCTGAACTTGTGGATGCGGGGCAACCGGCGCATTCTGCTGATGCGGCAGCCGGATATCCTGCCTTGCGCCCCTCTCTTCAGGCGCGCCCCGTTGCTGAGGATTGACTTGCTGGACAGGCTGCACTGCCTGATAGCGTTGCCGTGCTACCGGGTCACGCGGCTGAAAACGGTAATACTGCCGCTGAAGTTCCTGCTGTTGCTGCACTTGCTCCGGGTACCGACCCCTTGAATATTGACGCTGATAGACTGGCAACGGCGCTGCTGCCGGGACTGCGCGGTGATTCCATCTGTCCCAGCCGCTTCTCTGCTGCTCCCAGTCATGACCCCAGTGATCACCCCAGCGTGGCGGCGCATCAGAGCGCCAGCCGATGAAAAACGCCGGTGGCTGACGATAGTAACGTACAGGAATCCGCAGCACAAACAGAGGCACTTCCTCCTCACTTACAAACCACCAGGGGCCGTTGTACCATGAACTGGTATACCATTTATCATCCTGATAAACCCAGTACATCCCCTCGTAAAAAAAGAAGTTTGCCTGAAGTCGTGGTGCGTAATAGACCGGATAGCCTGGTATCAGGACGAGGTTCGGATATACCGGCAGGTTGATCCCTATGCTGACACTCACATCAGCAAGGGACGCAAGCGGATATAACAGCATCCCTAATACAATAAACACGTGACGTATTTTTAGCATTTTTAAATCTCCTGTCCGACAAGCGAGTTCAGAACCGTCGATGGTGACATCGACTCTGACTCATGCTAGCAACTATTATGCAGCCACTTCCGTGCGCTGGCGAACAGATATTGCCTTAAGCTGGCCGGATCATTCCTGCCTCTTAATTCAATCAAAGCAGACCATGAAAATCGAACTCGCGACAAGTTTATTCGTTTTCAGCACCCTGCTGCCCCCGTCTCAGACAATTGACAAGACTGGTTTATTTACCAAAATAATCATATAGTTAGCACGCAATATGGCGTACATTACCCGTGATTTTCAGCACACAATCAGTCGCTGCACCTGACGAGGATCAGCGCAGATTTTGCCTTCAGTGCCACAATCTTGCCCATGCGTGCCCGCTTGCCGAAATGCATTTGCAGATCGGCTTCCGACAGACGGATGAGCTGCTCGCGCCCCGTCCCGCTTTGCCCAATGACCGTCATTTTTGATTTGACGGCGACAAGAACCGATGCCAGCACATCACCCTCCTCCATTCCCATCAGAATCAACCCGCGCCCGCCCGAGGCAAGCCGTTTCATCTCGGCCAGCGAAAAAGCCAGCAAACGTCCTGACCGGCTGGCGGAAATCACCCATAAGTTTTCAGTGGGGGTGAACAGTACCGGGCTTAAAATTTGTTCTTCATTTTCAATGGTAATGAACTGCTTGCCCGCCTTGTTGCGCCCGATCATGTCGGAAATTTTGCAGACAAAACCGTAACTGGCTGAAGTTGCCAGCAGTACCTGTTGCTCAAGCGGGCCGCAAATCACCTGAACAATTTTTGCGCCCGCCGCCAGATCGATCAACGTGGTCAGCGGCACACCGTCGCCCCGACCGCCGGGCAACGCAGACACAGGAATACTGCAAACCCGTCCGTAGCTTGAAATCACGATGCACTGATCGGTCGTGCGGCATTCAAATGAAGTCAGCAGGCTGTCGCCTTCCTTGAATGACACGCCCGATAAATCAAGATTATGCCCCAGACGAGTTCGCACCCAGTATTTACCGGAAACAATCACCGTCACCGGTTCATCCACCACCGATGAGTTCAGCACCACGCGACAGGCCTGCTCGATCAGCGTGCGCCTGTCATCGCCAAACGCCTTGATGTCGTCGTCGATTTCTTTTGCAACACGGCGGCGCAGCACGGATTCGGAACCCAACAGTTTATTCAAATCCTCAGATTCATCGCGTAAGCCTTTGAGTTCACGCTCAATTTTTATGCTTTCCATACGAGCCAGTTGGCGCAGACGTATTTCCAGAATATCTTCGGCCTGACGCTCGGACAGCTCGAAACGCGCGATCAGTGCAGCTTTAGGATCATCCGATTCGCGGATCAGCGCAATGACCTCATCCAGATTGAGGAACACGATCATGCGCCCCTCCAGCACATGAATGCGGTCGTTGATCTGCGCCAGACGGTAAGCGCTTCTGCGACGCACCGTGGACAGCCTGAACTGACCCCATTCGCGAATGATCTGGGGAATCGCTTTTTGTTTGGGCCTGCCGTCTATGCCTATCATCACCATATTGACGGACAAGCCGCATTCCAGGCTGGTGTGCGCCAGCAGGATATTCATCAGGTCATCAACCGACTGTCGGCCGGACTTAGGCTCGAACACCAGACGCACCGCCTGATCCTTGTCGGACTCGTCCGCCACCTTGTCCAGCACGGACAAAATCAGTTGCTTGTTGTGCAACTGTTCCGGCGTCAGCGTTTTCTTGTTCAGCCTGAATTTCGGATTGGTCAGCTCCTCGATTTCCTCCATGATCTTCTTCGAAGATACCCCGTGCGGCAGCTCATACACCGCCACGCGCCACTGCCCGCGCGCCAGTTCTTCGACGTGCCAGCGTGCGCGCATCTTCAATGAACCTCGCCCGGTTTTGTAGCATTCGCGTATTTCTGCGGGGGATGAAATGATCTGGGCGCCACCGGGCAAGTCAGGTCCCGTGATGCATGCCTGCAGTTCGTCATCCGAACAGTCCGGATTGCGCACGCAAAGCACCGCAGCCGCCCCTACTTCGCGCAGATTGTGCGACGGAATTTCGGTGGCCATGCCGACCGCAATACCCGATGCGCCGTTGAGCAGCACCATCGGCAGACGCGCCGGCAACATCGACGGTTCCTGAAAATGACCGTCGTAATTCGGGATCAAATCCACCGTACCCATGTCCAGTTCGGACAACAACACGGCAGAAATCGGCGTCAGGCGCGCTTCCGTATAGCGCATCGCGGCGGAGTTATCGCCGTCGCGCGAGCCGAAATTGCCCTGCCCGTCCACCAGCGGGTAGCGCAGGGAAAAGTTTTGTGCGAGGCGTACCATCGCGTCATACGCCGATGAGTCGCCGTGCGGGTGGAATTTACCCAGCACTTCGCCGACCACGCGCGCCGATTTGACAAAGGTGCTGTTGTGCGTCAACCCCATTTCGCGCATCGCATACAGGATGCGGCGCTGAACCGGTTTCTGTCCGTCGCACACATCGGGCAATGCACGCCCCTTGACGACAGAAACCGCGTATTCCAGATAGGCGCGCTCGGCGTATTGTGCCAGCGGCACCGAATCGCCTTCCGGCAAAGCCGGCAAGGGTAAAAACTGGCGAACCGGCTTAGCCGCAGGTTTTTCTTCTACGGGCGGCAAAACGGGTTCCGCCGCTTCGAACAACTCATCCTGAATATCAGACATCGCCTGTTACCTCATTACCGTGGAATTCCAGCCATTCGCGACGCGAGCCGGATTCTTTTTTTGCCATCAACATATTCATGGTTTGTTCCGCCGCGATGAAAGACGCGGCATCCAGTTCCACACACAGCGCACGCCGGGTATCGGGACACATGGTGGTTTCCCATAATTGCAGCGGATTCATCTCGCCCAACCCCTTAAAGCGCGAGATACTCCATGAACCTTCGCGCACCTTTTCCTTGCGCATACGGTCTTCGATTGAAGCCAGTTCATCCGTATTCAGCGCATACAGTTTCCGGAGTGGCTTTTTGCCTTGCGCCGGCACATCGATGCGGAACAGCGGCGGTTGCGCCAGGTAGATATTGCCGTTCGCGATCAGTTTTGGGAAATGCCGGAAGAACAGCGTCAGGAGCAAGGTTGCGATGTGCGAGCCGTCCACGTCCGCATCCGCCATGATGTAGATGCTGTGGTAGCGCAGGCCGGACATATCAATCTGATCGGTCATGCCATGCGGATCCACACCGATGGCCACCGCGATGTCGTGCACCTCGGCATTGGAAAACAGCCGGTCGCGATCCACTTCGAAGGTATTGAGCACCTTGCCGCGCAAGGGCAGAATCGCCTGAAATTCCTTGTTGCGCCCCTGCTTGGCCGAACCGCCCGCCGAATCGCCTTCGACCAGAAAAAGTTCGTTGCGCGCCGGATTGTATTCCGCCGCATCGGTCAGTTTTCCGGGCAACACAGCCACCGACGAGCCTTTCTTCTTCTCGATCTTCTGACTGGATTTCATCCGGCTTTGCGCCTGACGGATGGAAATCTCGGCGATTTTTTTGCCGTATTCGGTGTGTTCGCCCAGCCACAACAGCAACGGATCGCTGACCATAGTGGAAACCAGCTTCAGTGCGTTGCGCGACACCAGTTTTTCCTTGGTCTGCCCCTGAAAGGCGGGGTCAAGCAGCTTGGCGGACAACACAAAACTCACGCGACTGAACACGTCATCCGAGGCGAGTTTGACGCCTTTGGGCAGCATGTTATGCAGGTCGATAAAGCTCTTCACCGCATTATAGATGCCGTCGCGCAAGCCAGCATCATGCGTGCCGCCCGACCAGGTCGGAATCAGATTGACGTAGGATTCGCGGATAATATTCCCCTCCTCCGCCCAGGCAAAGGCCCAGGCCGCACCTTCCCCTTCGACAAAGGAATCATCGCCGCCACGGCCGATGTAGCGCTCGCCTGAAAAAATCGGCGCTGCCAGTTCTGCTTCACTCAGCGCTTCGCCCAGATAGCCGCGCAAGCCGTCAGGATACGACCAGGATTTAGTCTCGCCGGTCTTTTCAATGCAAAGCGTGATGGTCACACCCGGCAGCAATACCGCCTTGGCGCGCAGCGCGCGTTCCAGTTGCGCCAGATTGACAGCGGGACTGTCGAAATATTTGTGATCAGGCCAGGCCCTGACCGTTGTGCCGGTCTTGCGCTTGGCGCAGGCGGCAATCCTTGCCAGCGGACTGGTCGCGATGCCATTTTCGAAACGCAGGTAATGCTCGCCGCCATCGCGATATACGGTCACTTCAACGGCCGTCGACAGTGCATTGGTGACAGCCACGCCGACGCCATGCAAACCACCCGCAAAACGATAGGCGCCGCCGCCCGATTCCTTGTCGAATTTACCGCCTGAATGCAGTACGGTAAAAGCCACCTCGACTACAGACACCCCTTCTTCCGGGTGTATGCCGACCGGAATGCCGCGCCCTTCATCCTGAACCGATACCGATCCGTCGCTGTGGGCGGTGACGTTGATGGTCTTTGAGTACCCCGCCAGCGCTTCATCGCAGGCGTTATCCACCACCTCGGTGATGATATGGTTCGGGTTATCCAGCGTCGTGTACATACCCGGACGCTGCCGTACCGGTTCCAGACCGCGCAGAACCTTGAATGATGACTCGTCATACGTAGAACTCACTGACACCTCTTGCAGATATTTTGGGATGAGCCTGTTTTCGATTCAGGCAACTTCGTATCATAGCCTATCGCATTAATCCTGCGAACTCTCCGCGAGCGTTTATCCGGCAGATAGCGCTCTTTCGACAATTTCGAACACATCGGGAGACAAGCCCGCATGATTGCGTATCGTTTCCAGCGCGGCACGCGCATGTCGCTGACGGCCTGTATCAAACTTGCGCCAGCGATCGAAACAGCGCGCCAGACGGGAGGCGACTTGCGGGTTGATCGCATCCAGCTTAGTTGTCTGCCCTGCCAGAAAACGATAGCCGCTGCCATCGATGGCATGAAAACGCACATGATTGCTGCCAAACGCACGCAGCAAGGCATAGACCTTGTTCGGATTGCGCAAATCAAAAGCGGGATGTTCAACCAGACCTTCTACTGCCGCCAGCGTATTAACACTGCGACTGGTGGCCTGCACCTGCAGCCATTTATCGACAACCAGCGGCTCATCCTGCCAGCGCTGATAAAAAGCATCCAGCGCCAGCGTACGTTCTTCACTGTCAGTCTGCGCAAGAACAGATAGTGCGGCGAACTGATCGGTCATATTGTCGGCCGTGTTGAACTGGTGCAACGCTAGTTCACGCCCCGCGACGCCGCCGGATTCACACAAATACCCCAGACACAGGTTGCGCAACGCACGGCGTCCGGCAGAGCGCGAATCGGGACTATATACATCGGAACTTGCCAGACTGTCGTAGCAGGACTGGAATTGCGCAGCCAACCGCTCAGCCAGAAAAAGACGCAGGCTATTGCGGGCCGCATGCAGCGCATCCGGATCGACCACATCCAGCTGCTCTGCCAGTGTCGCCTCGCCCGGCAGCGACAAGGCTTCGGCCGCAAAGGCCGGATCCACAGCGCCGCCGGCCAACACCTGTCCACAGGCATTGACATAAAGTTCGCGTAGCGATTCGTCTGACCCTGCCCCAGCTTGAGGGGGAAGGTTTGGAAGGGGGTGAGGCCAGACGGGTGCGCCCCCTGCGCTGATAGTCACCGTCGCTGCAAGAATCAGACGGGATGCCAGTCGCTGACCTGCTTCCCAGCGATTGAAAGAATCGGCGTCGTGCGCCAGCAAATGGGCAAGGTCTGCATCGCTGTAGTTGTAATCAAGCAGCACCGGCGCTGAAAAGTCGCGCAGCAGCGAAGGTACAGGATCTGAAGAAATTCCTTCAAAAACAAATTGTTGCGACTCATTACAAAGCGACAGCACGCGCTGGAGCGGCGCAGCATCGCAGCCAGCCATACGCAACGGCATATCCTGACCGTCCGGCCCGATCAGACCTATCGTTACCGGAATATGACAGGGCCGGTTTGCAGCCTGAGCGTGAGCTGCAGACTGGCGCAAGTTCAGCAGATAGCGCTGTGCTTCCGCATCATAGCGGCCAAAAGCGTGAACATGCGGCGTGCCGGCCTGCTGATACCAGCGCATGAACTGAGTCAAATCGGCACCCGAGGCATCGGCCATCGCAGCGACAAACTCATCGCAGGTCACAGCCTGACCGTCGTGCCGTTCGAAATACAGATCCATCCCGTGCCGGAAAGATTCCTTGCCGATCAGCGTGTGGATCATGCGCACTACCTCGGCACCCTTCTGATAGATCGTGGCGGTATAAAAATTATTGATTTCGATGTAGGAGCCTGGGCGCACCGGATGCGCCATCGGGCCTGCATCTTCGGGAAACTGCGCTGCGCGCAGGCCGCGCACCTCGCGAATGCGCGCGACAGAACGGTTGTGCACATCGGCGCCAAACTCCTGATCGCGAAAAACGGTCAGACCTTCCTTGAGCGACAGCTGGAACCAGTCGCGACAGGTTACGCGATTGCCGGTCCAGTTGTGGAAATACTCGTGCGCCACCACCCGATCGATGTTTTCAAAGTCGCTGTCGGTCGCCACGTCAGAGCGTGCCAGCACATACTTGGTATTGAAAATATTCAGACCCTTGTTTTCCATCGCCCCCATGTTGAAGTCGCCGACCGCGACGATCATATAGTGATCAAGATCGCATTCCAGACCGAAGCGCTGTTCATCCCATTGCATGGATTTTTTAAGCGCACTCATCGCGTGAGCGCACTGGTCGAGTTTGCCCTGCTCGACATAAATGGCCAGATTGACATCGCGACCCGAAGCAGTGCGGTAACTGTCACTCAGCACTGATGGAGCGCAATTCCAGTTCACAGCCGTCGAGCACCAGCGGCGCATCAGGCGTCAGTGCAGCCTGATTGCGTCGAAAGTTAAGATTTGCGGTGACCAGCGCGTAACCGTCCTGAAAGTTGACATCAAGATTAACCGTGTCGATCAGAAAAGCAGGCGGCGTATAGTCAGTCAGATGTATGGTTTGCGGCGTATCCTGAGTCATTTAAAGTCATCGCAGAAGAAAAACGTAGTGTGACATTAAAGTCCGGTACGGGCCATACTTTGCGCGACAGTCTGCCGGCATGAAAAAAGCCTGCTGCCGGATAAAGGCATCAGGCTTTTGCCCGCTACAGGGTAAAACGCGTGCGAACAGCGCGGCTTATCCCTGCGTAAGTTCTATTGTTTACCGTACAGCTTGCGTCCACGGATACGGGCGCGGTGAGCTGAACGCTGTTCGGCTTCGGTCAGGGCACGCGGTTTCTTGCCCTCGAACGGATTCTTGCTGGAATTGAACTGAATCTTCAACGGCGTACCTTCCAGTCTGAAAACCTCCGCGAAGGCGCGTTCCAGATAGCGCGCGTAACTGGCCGGGATGTTGTCCAGACCGCTGCCGTGAATCACAATCAGCGGAGGATTGCTGCCGCCCTGATGTGCATAGCGCATCTTGGGCAGGAAACGACCGACTTTAGGTGGCGCCTGCTTTTCTGTCGCGCCCAGCAATGCACGGGTGAGCTTCGGCGTAGATAGTTTCGACATCGCCGCCGCATAAGCCTCATCGGCAGACTTGAGCACATTGACGATACCGTTGCCGTTGAGCGCGGAGATGTAATGGCGTTTGGCGAATCCCAGAAAATGCAGCTTGCGTTCGATGTCGCTCTTGACCATCTCGCGCTGATGATTGTCCAACCCGTCCCACTTATTCACTGCCAGCACCAGCGCGCGTCCGGCCTGCAACACGAAGTCGGCAACGTGCGCATCCTGTTCGGTGATCTGATCGCGTGCATCCACCACCAGCACCACCACGTTGGCATCTTCAATCGCCTGCATCGTCTTGATTACAGAGAACTTTTCTATCGCTTCTTCAACCTTGCCGCGACGGCGAACCCCTGCGGTGTCGATGATGGTGTATTGCTTGCCATCCCGCTCAAAATCGATATAGATACTGTCGCGGGTCGTCCCCGGCTGATCGAAAGCGATCACGCGCTGCTCACCCAGAATGGCGTTTACCAGCGTGGACTTACCGACATTCGGGCGGCCGACAATCGCCAGCTTAGGCGGCTTGTCGTGGTTGACCGTTTCCTCTTCAACCTCTTCAGGGAAGTTTTCCAGCGCGATTTCGACCACTTCGACGACATTGTCGCCATGCGCGGAGGAGATCGGATACGGCTCACCCAAGCCAAGTTCAAAAAACTCTGCGGTCACGCGCGCGCGCGCCATACCTTCGGCCTTGTTGACCAACACAAGAATCGGCTTGCCGGTCTTGCGCAATTCGGTCGCGATAATCAGATCCTGAGGGGTGCAGCCGGCCCGGCCATCGACCAGAAACAACACCATATCCGCTTCGTCCACGGCCTGACGGCTTTGTCTGGCCATCTCGAACATAATGCCGTCTTTAGCGACGGGTTCCAGCCCGCCGGTATCAACGACCAGATAAGAGCGTTCACCTACCCTGCCCCGTCCGTAATGCCGGTCGCGGGTCAGACCCGGCTGATCCGCGACCAGTGCATCGCGGCTGCGCGTGAGACGATTGAACAAAGTGGACTTACCCACATTCGGACGACCAACTAATACAAGTGTGGGTAACATTTTGAAAACCTTTAATGAAAAGTGAAGGGGAAAATGGGGGAAGGGGGAAGAGTCAAGGGGGAAGGGAGTGAGGTTTTTGCCCTTTTCCCTTTAGCACCAAAGGTGCGAACCCTTCCCTCTTCCCTTTCCCTTTTCCCTTATTTAATCGTCAGAGAATAGACTCCGCCGCTGCGGGTTTGTACCAGCATGCCGTTATCCATTTCAACAGGTGCATTTTGAATGGCACTCCCGTCCAGCTTGATGCGGGCGGCAAAATGACCATCCTCACGGCTCAAACCATGCAGAAATCCCTGATAATCACCGATCACCACGAAATGATCATCGGCGTAAGGGGCTGAAGTATCACGCAGCAATAACTGATCGTTCTTCCACACCGTGCTGCCGCTGTCTTTATCCAGCGCCATGACAATACCGCGAGAATCGCTGACATAAAGTTGTTTACGCAATATAAACAACCCCTTGTCGCTTTCAACATCACGATTCCACAAAGGGCTGCCCTGGCCGGCCTCGTAACATGCAAGGCGTCCCTGAAAAGCGATCGCACAGACTTGCGTATCACTGAGCACAGGATTGCTGGTGACATCACTGATGCGTTCCAGTTCGGTATTGCCGCGCGGCAGCGAGACGCTGTTTTCCCACAACAACGAACCGTCCGCGATTTTGATCGCGACCAGTTTTCCGCCTGCAAAACCCGCATAGGCCACACCCCGATGCACCGTGACACCCGCATGGCTGCGCACCACAAGCGCCGGTGTGCTGCGCTCGTACACCCATAACGTTTTCCCGTCAGCAACACTCAGACCGGTAATATGACTGTCACCGCTGCGAACCACAACCACACCGTCACCCACTTGCGGTACACCCAGTACTTCACTGGAAACGGTGTGCTTCCAGCGCAATTTCCCGTCTTCGCTGTAGGCCAGCACCTCGCCCTTGTCGCTGCCGATCAGCACCAACCCTTCGCCGGTACCCACGCCTGCGGATACGACGATCTTACTTTCAACGCTCCATACCTGCCGGCCGGTAGCGCGATCCAGACGCGCCAGCACGCCATGACCGGACACACCATACACCGCATCCGATGTCAGCGCGGCTTGCAGTGGATTTGCGCCTGAATCGCCGAAATTACCATGCCAGCGTTCAGTAAACTTGGCCGTCCCGGCGAACTCCGTCAGTTTGGCAGGCTCAGCAGCCCCTGCTGTCGTCTTGCCCATCCAGCCCTTAACCGTATCTACGGTGCCACAGCCACTCAAACCCAGCAATATCAACAACAGAGGTAGCTTTTTCATTTTTCAGCTCCAAACGCATCCAGTTTCATCTGAACCAGATTGCGGTAGGTACTCTTCTCATCCAGTTTATCAAATGCCAGCTTGTATGCCGCGCGTGCCTCAGCCGGCTTACCCTGGGCATTCAGCACGTCGCCCTTCAAATCGGCACACAAAGCATCAAACGAAGCGGCATGCTTTGTGTCGAGCAATTTTAAGGCACCTGCGTAATCTTTTTCATCCAGCAACATCGACGCCATACGCAAACTGGCCACGCTTTTCAGACCGTCTTCGGAGGCATGTTCGATCACCCACTGCAACTGCGTCTTGGCTCGCAAGGCTTCATGACCCGCCTCATTCACCTGAGCCGCAATCAATGCGGCACGCGCCGCATAAGGCGTACCCGAATATTTATCCATCACCGCAGCGGCGGCATCATTGACCCGTTTGGCATCATTGCTCGCCAGTTGCTCCACAAATTGCTGATACAGGGTCGCCGCATCAGCCGTTTGCTTGTTATGGTAATACTGCCAGCCGCGCACGCCTGCAATCGAAATCGTGACTGCCAGCACGACCCAGACCACCCAGTTGCCATTGTCTTTCCACCAGGCTTTGAGCGTGTCGAGTTGTTCCTGTTCCTGCAAATCCAAAACTGCCATGTTTTACTCCTGCTTGATAAGTTTGTTAATCGTGGCGGTGAGATCCTGCACATTCACCCGCACTTGTACGCCACCCTGCATCGGTTTGACGCTCACTTCATTCGCAACGGCTTCATCGTCGCCGATCACCACGGCCACCACGGCACAACTGGCATCGGCTTTTTTCATTTGCGACTTGAAACTGCCGCCGCCGCAATGCAACACGACGCGCAGATTGTCGTCGCGCAATTGTTCTGCCACACCGCTGGCAAGGCGAGCCGCCAAATCGCCCTGATGTACCACATACACATCAACCGAAGGTTTTGGCAAAGGCATGCCTGCTTCCTGCAACAACACCAGCAAACGCTCGACGCCCATCGCAAAACCCATCGCAGGCGCGGGTTTACCACCGATTTGTTCGACCAGACCGTCATAACGGCCGCCGGCGCAAATCGTGCCTTGCGCGCCCAATCGCGCGGTCACCCATTCGAACACGGTGCGGTTGTAATAATCCAGTCCGCGCACCAGACGCGGGTTGATTTCAAACACCACGCCGTGCTGCGTCAATATCGCCTGCACCGCTGCAAAATGGTCTATCGCCTCGGTACTCAACTCATCCATCAATTTCGGCGCCGCTTCAATCAGTTCCTGCATCGCCGGATTCTTGCTGTCCAGTATGCGCAACGGGTTGCTGTGCAGACGACGCGTCGCCTCAGCATCGAGCAGCGCCTGATTCTGCTCGAAATACGCGATCAGTTTGGCGCGATGACGCTGACGGCAGGCCGAATCGCCCAACGTATTGATTTGCAGCGTCACATCGGTCAGCCCCAGCTTTTTCCAAAGCCGCGCACACATCATAATCTGCTCGGCATCGATATCCGGCCCTGCGAAACCTAACGCTTCAACGCCTACCTGATGAAACTGGCGATAGCGACCTTTTTGCGGACGCTCGTGGCGAAACATCGGCCCGCTGTAATACAGGCGTTGCGGCGCGTTATACAGTAAATTGTGCTGCAACACCGCGCGCACGCAGGATGCAGTACCTTCAGGACGCAGCGTCAACTGATCGCCGTTCAGGCTATCCTCGAAGCTATACATCTCCTTTTCCACGATGTCTGTGACTTCACCGATCGCCCGGCAGAACAAGGCCGTGGGTTCGACCAGCGGCATGCGGATATTGCGATAGCCGTAACTGGCCAGCCAATCACGCACCACTTCTTCAAACCATAACCAGAGTCCCGCCTCGTCCGGCAGGATGTCGTTCATGCCGCGTACGGCCTGTAATGTTTCGTTGCTCATTTAATAACTGAGAAGGGATTAAGGGTGAAGGGAGAAGGGGAAACCGGCGCATGATTCACCCTTCTCCCTTCCCTCTTCACCCTTCCCTTCTTTATCCTTCCCTTTTCACGTATTTTCTTGCCACATAATCATCGACGATGCCGGTAAACTCCGCCGCGATATTATCACCGCGCAACGTCATCGCCTTCTGTCCGTCGATATAAATCGGCGCTGCCGGGGTTTCTCCGGTGCCCGGCAGGCTGATGCCGATATTCGCCATCTTGCTCTCGCCCGGGCCATTCACCACACAACCCATCACCGCGACCGTCATGTTTTCCACGCCGTCATACTGTTCGCGCCAGATCGGCATTTGCGTGCGCAGATGACGCTGTATGCTTTGTGCCAGTTCCTGAAAAAAACTGCTGGTGGTGCGCCCGCAACCCGGACAGGCGGTGACCATCGGCGCGAAAGCCCGCATCCCCATAGTCTGCAAAATCTCCTGGCCGACCAGTACCTCCTGAGTCCGGTCACCGCCCGGTTCCGGGGTCAGCGAGATGCGGATAGTGTCGCCTATGCCTTCCTGCAACAACACCGCCAAAGCCGCCGTTGAAGCAACAATTCCCTTGGAACCCATGCCCGCTTCAGTCAGTCCCAGATGCAGCGCATAGTCGCATTGCAAGGTCAGGGAGCGGTAAACAGCAATCAGATCCTGCACTTCGCTGACCTTGCAGGACAGCACGATACGGTTATGCTTCATGCCTAATTGTTCGGCGCGCTGCGCACTTTCGATCGCGGATGCGATCAGCGCGGCACGTGTGACTTCCTTTACATCTTTTGGCTCCGGCAGGCGCGCATTTTCATCCATCATCCGCACCACCAGATTCTGGTCCAGACTACCCCAGTTCACGCCGATGCGCACCGGTTTGTCATACTTGATCGCGGTCTGAATCATGATCGTAAACGGATCATCTGCTGCGCGATTACGCCCGACATTACCGGGATTGATGCGGTATTTAGCCAGCGCCTGTGCGCACTCTGGATAACTGGTCAGCAAACGGTGACCGTTGTAATGAAAGTCGCCCACCAACGGCACAAAACAACCCAATGCATTCAATCGGTTACGAATATGCGGCACAGCGGCCGCCGCTTCCGGCGTATTGACGGTGATGCGCACAAGCTCAGAACCCGCTTTGGCCAGTTCAAAAACCTGCCTGGTGGTTCCATCAATGTCAGCCGTATCGGTGTTGGTCATCGACTGCACCACGATCGGCGCACCGCCGCCCAGCATCACACCCCCGACTAATACCCGTTGTGACGGGCGGCGTTTAATGGCATCCATGCCCGTTATTCCAGCGTCATGCGCGCCACATCACTGCTCGCATTGATATAGGAAGACAGGTCTACCAGCTTTTCCCGGTAATACAAATGCACTGCTGCAGCATGACCGATCACCAGCGTAAACGGCGCCATGCCTTCGACACGCAATTCGCTGCCGGCGTGATTGACTTGCTTTGTCAGCGTTTTTCCGGACTGATCCTTGATTTCCGCCCAGGATTCCTTGTCGAACACCAGTCGCAATGCGGCCGACGGTTTTGGAACCACCACTGCAGATGCAGCCGGTGCGACCTGTGCCGCTGCGGGTACGGCAACGGGAACTGCAGATTCAGGAACACCTGCCTCCGGAACGCCGGAACCATTCAGAATTTCAGCCTGCTCAGGCAAGGGGAGCGCAATTAAGGCAACATCCGATGCCGCGACATTCGACGCAGTTTCAGTCGCCGGCAGATGCGGCGCACGGGCCTGCCATACTGCAAATCCGGCAATCAGTAATGTTACAAGCAAGGCCGCAATCAGCAAATTTATGTTCTGCTGACGCCCGGTCTTTTCGGAAGGGAAAGGAGCTTCGACCGGCTGCACCTCAGTTTTGACCGGCGCAGCACCCGGCAGCGCATCCAGCAGCGACTCTGCATCCAGCTGCAACAACTTGGCATAGCTGCGCACAAAGCCGCGCAGGAAAGCGGTCTCGGGCAATGCCTGAAAATCGTCGGCTTCAAGCGCTGTAATCTGACGCGGCGCAAGCTTGATCTTGCTCACCACATCCTCGATGCTCAAACCCAGCTGTTCACGAGCTGCGCGCAACAGACAACCCACCGACGGCTTTGCCGTTTCTTCTGGCAGCGAAACCTCAATCGGTTCAATCGTATTTTCCGGCAACTGTTCCATCATTCCCCATGCAGCATTAATTGAGTTTCAGGCGAATCGGGATAATGCTGGCGCAATTGCAAGTTATAGCTTGCCTCTGCGTTTGCGTTCCCGACACGTCGCTCGATACGCACCGCCAGCCATAGCTGTGCGGCCGTCAGATTTTCATTTTTTTGTGCAGCAAAATATTTACTGGCTGACAAATAATCACCCCCGGCAAATTTAAGCTCTGACATTGCAAGCTGTGCCTGAGGCAAATCAGGCTGCAACCGCAAGGCGCGCTGTAAAAAGTCCTCGGCATCCTTGTTATTTCCGGCCTTCTGAAAGCACAGTCCGGCATTCAGATAAGCCCGTTCCGGCGTGGTATACAAGGGGTTCTTCACCGCTTCCATAAAATGCGGAATGGATTCCATCTCCCGTCCGCGCTGACACAAAAACCAGCCGTAGTTATTTTGCGCCTCGGAATCCGTCTTATCCAGACGCAAGCTTTGCAAAAAGTCAGCCTCTGCAGCACTGTCCTCGCGCAGTGACATATGAATCAGACCGCGCACATTGTAAGCCGGTGCATAATTCGGATCAGCCTGCAAAGCCTGAGCAATTTCGGACAGCGCGATACCCATCTGAATACGCTCGAAATACAGCCCAGCCAGCTCGGTATGCACCTTGGCGCTTTTATTGGGGCCATCATTGCCTTGCGGTTTCACGGCAACACATCCGGCCAGCATCAACACCGCAATCAGAAAGATGCGTTTCATCGGCCTGCCTCACTGTTATGAAACACCACAGGACGAGTACGTTTGGTTTTATCCAGCACCTGCCCCGCCAGTTGGCCACAGGCAGCAGCGATGTCATCACCACGCGTTTTGCGGGTGGTGGTAATAATATCCGCCTGCATCAGCACATCGCGGAATCGCTGTATCGCATCCGGCCTTGAGCGTTTATAAGGCGACCCGGGAAACGGATTAAACGGGATCAGGTTAAATTTACACGGCACATCCGCTACCCGCCGCACCAGCTCATGCGCCTGCTGCACCGAGTCGTTTATGCCATCTAGCATCACGTATTCGAAGGTGATAAAATCGCGCGGTGCGCGTTCAAGATAACGGCGGCAGGCCGCCAGCAGCTCTTTGAGCGGATACTTCTGATTGATCGGCACCAGCTGGTCGCGCAATGCATCGTTCGGCGCATGCAACGACACCGCCAGCGCCACCGGACATTCTTCGCGCAACCGGTCCATCGCCGGCACAATGCCGGAGGTAGATACCGTCACACGGCGGCGCGACAGGCCATACGCCTGATCGTCCAGCATCAGCCGCAGCGCACTGACGGTATTGTCGAAATTAAGCAGCGGTTCGCCCATTCCCATCATCACCACATTGCTGATCGCCCAGTTGCCCTCGGCATTCTTGCCCAGCTGATGATTCGCCCACCACAGCTGGCCGATGATTTCCGCCACACTGAGATTGCGGTTGAAACCCTGCTTGCCAGTCGAACAGAACGAACAATCCAGCGCACATCCGGCCTGCGAGGAAATACACAGCGTACCGCGAGCAGATTCGGGAATATACACCGCCTCAACCGCATTACCCGCCCCGACGCTCAGCAGCCACTTGCGCGTGCCGTCGTCGGATAATTCTTCCTTCACAATATCCGGCACGGTAATACATGCATCACGCGACAATTTTTCACGCAATGCTGCCGCGATGTCTGTCATCGCAGCGAAATCTGACTCCCCGACCTGGTAAATCCAGCGCAGCAACTGCTTCGCACGAAACGGCTTTTCGCCCATTTCAGTGAAATAGGCGGTCAGCGCATGCGCATCCAGATCAAGAAGATTTTTTTGCATTAAAACAAATACTTAGCTAGTTTAAACGCCATTCACTTAGCGAGAGTAAACATTCAACGCCGGGAAGAAATAAGCGATTTCAACCGCTGCTGTTTCAGCCGCGTCGGAACCGTGTACGGCATTTGCATCGATGCTGTCAGCGAAATCAGCACGGATCGTGCCCTTGTCAGCCTTCTTAGGATCGGTAGCGCCCATCAGGTCGCGATTTTTCAGGATTGCGCCTTCGCCTTCCAGCGCCTGGATCATCACAGGACCGGAAATCATGAAGCTCACCAGATCTTTGAAGAAAGGACGCGCTGCGTGAACAGCGTAAAAACCTTCCGCTTCTTTCTGGGACAATTGCGTCATACGAGCAGCGATAACCTTCAGGCCGGCGCCTTCGAAACGTGAATAAATTTGACCGATAACATTTTTTGCAACTGCATCAGGTTTGATAATCGACAGAGTACGTTCAACAGCCATGCTAAATTCTCCAAACTGGGATTGATAAAATTAC
Source organism: Pseudomonadota bacterium (assembly GCA_026399735.1). Classification (GTDB taxonomy): domain Bacteria; phylum Pseudomonadota; class Gammaproteobacteria; order Burkholderiales; family Gallionellaceae; genus Gallionella. The sequence goes on along the minus strand of JAPLQK010000029.1, from coordinate 7,077 downwards.
GACCGCGCATTCTACCAGAGTTCGCCTGACCTGTCTTCGTCAAACACCCCTGCATCCGGCAGACTCAAACACCAAAATCCCAGCACATCGTCATCTGCAAACGATCGCAGTGTAAAGTTTTCCCGATACCTGCCGATATGAACATCAAACGGACGGGAATATCAGACAAGTACCCGACCCCATGAAATTCAAGGAGCAGCGATCATGAGTGAAATCTTCAGAATTAACGAACACACTTACCGGGCGTACCCCAATCGCTTCTTTTGCGACGGCATCGAAATTACGGCGACCGAATTTTATGCTGCGATCAGATCGCTTTACCACAGAGATTAATATTCAATCCAGACGCCCATGCGAATTTTGATTGTATTGATGCTGCTGTTCGCAGCAGGCGCGCAGGCGGATACGCTGTCCGAAGCGCAACGCGCGCAGGAAGCAGGTGATTACGCGAAAGCCGCAACGCTTTTTATTCCCCTGGCATCAAAAGGCGATCAGGTTGCACAGTTCAATTTGGGCGTGCTGTATACGCAAGGTCAGGTTATTCAGAAAGATTACCGCATCGCGGTTCAATGGTATCTGGCAGCTGCCGAGCAAGGACATGCGCAAGCGCAAGCCAATCTTGCCGAACTTTATGCAACGGGCAAGGGAGTGTCGCAAGACTTCAAGAAGACGCTGCACTGGCTGACTTTATCTGCGAAACAGGGCAATCCATCTGCACAACTGCACATTGGCGAAATCTACGCGCAGGGACAAGGTGTACCGCAGGATTTTCATGAAGCAATCAAATGGTATCGACTGGCCGCCGACCAGGGCGATGCCAGCGCGCACGCAAAACTCGGCGAGTGTTATGAAAACGGCCTGGGCGTGGCGCAAGACGGCGAGATCGCCATCAAATGGCTGGGCAGCGCTGCCGACAACGCCGGCGATGTGACCAGCCGCAATCGCTATCTTGCACGCCGCGATGCACTTGCCGGGGAAATAAAAGACCGTCAGATAGCCCAAAAACAACAAGCAGACAAGGAAGCGGCCGAGCGCGCAAAAGCGGCTGAGGCCGTCAAAGCAGAAGAAGCACGCATTGAAGCAGAAAAAGCGGCGCAAGCCCAGGCAGCCGAACAGGCCAGACAAAAGGCGGCGGCCGACGCTGCGCTCGAAGTGCAGATACAAGCCTATAAACAGGCCAAGATTGAGGCAAATGCGGAAAAATTAAAAAAACAGCAGGAAGCGAAGGCCGAACGTGCGGCCGAGTCGGCACGGCGCAAAACCGAGCACAATGCCAGATTTAAATCCCCTGAAGACCAGCGCCGCGCCGAAATTAACGCAGAAGTTGCGCGCCATAAAGCCGAAGCTGCGGCCAGGATTAAAAAAGGCGACGAATCCCGGCTCAAGGCGCCACATCCGGCGAAGGCGATACTGACAAATGAAGCGCGGCAGCATCCGCTGCTGGATGAATCCGAATCCCGATCAAAAAACGCCATACAACAGCCTAGCGAACAGAATATCGAAAAGAAAAAACCACAACTCATTAAATTGCCCAAACTCATTGCGGCTCCACACGAAGAACCAACTACGGCCGAAAAGTTAGTACACAAAGACGTTCGAGCACCAGGCACAGACACCCCTCGGGAAAATGCGAGCAAACCCGCAACAACCAGCGAAGCTAAAGGAAAAATAAAATACCCTGCAAAAATAGAGTTAACCGACGAAGAACTTGGACATCCGGCGACGCCGGACGGCACTCAGGCGGTCAAAACGCCATTGAAACAGATTGAGTGGTCAAAAAAGCCCACCGCACCTTAACCCGCATCCTGATTCGAAAAAACCAAAGTGGCGGACTTCTGAAAAAAGTTCCGTTTATTGCGCTGCCGTGTCACTATGCTTGAAATGTACCGAGATCTGCCGGACTGAGCGAGGATATTGTAAATTACAAAATATTTATATTAATCAATATGTTATGAATGTTTATTCATTTATTATGTGAACCGGATTAATTTATCTGTTCGCAGGTCACCCCGCATCACCCGCTTATCGCATTCGCTAACATCCCGATTTCTCCTCTTCCGTCTGCTGCTGCATCGCCCACATCAGTGCGTACACGCCGTTTTGTGCCAGCAATTCTGCATGCCGCCCTCGCTCGACAATGCGGCCTGCATCGACCACCAGTATCTCATCGGCTTCCACCACCGTGGACAGGCGATGAGCGATGATCAGGCTGGTGCGATTCTTAGCCATTTCGAGGAGCTCGGCCTGGATGGCTTTCTCGGTTTGAGTGTCAAGTGCGGAAGTGGCTTCATCCAGAATCAGAATCGCCGGATTTTTAAGCAAGGTGCGGGCGATGGCAACCCGCTGCTTTTCGCCACCTGAGAGTTTCAACCCTCTTTCTCCGACGACTGTCTCCCATCCCTGCGGCAGGGATTCGATAAATTTCAGGATATGCGCCGCGCGCGCCGCGTTGATCACTTCATCGCGTGTGGCGCCGGGTCTGCCATACGCGATATTGTAGTAAATACTGTCGTTAAATAACACCGTATCCTGCGGCACCACGCCGATGGCCGCTCTCAGACTGTCCTGAGTCACGCGGCGTATGTCCTGACCATCGATGCGGATACTGCCTTCTTTCACGTCATAAAAGCGAAACAGCAAACGTGCCAGCGTCGATTTTCCGGCACCGCTCGCACCTACTGCGGCCAGCGTTTTACCGGCAGGAATGGTGAAGCTCACATCCTGCAGGATAGCGCGGTCGGCGTTGTAGGAAAAGCTGACGTGATTGAAAGCAACCTCCCCTCCCTTGAGGGACAAATTGCCGGCGTCGGGTGCATCCTCAACTTCCCTTGGGCGCAGCAACAGGGTAAACATGCGCTCTACATCCGTGACGGATTGCTTGATCTGGCGGTACATCACCCCCAAAAAACTCAACGGCTGAAACATCTGCAACAGGTAGGCGTTGACCATCACCAGATCGCCCAGAGTTAACGTGCCATGAACCACGCCGTTGGCGGCACGAATGATCATCAAGGTGACGCCGATGGCAATCGTGCCGGCCTGTGCCGCATTCAGCAGACCCAGCGATCGTTGCGACTGCAACGCGACTTCTTCCCAATCCGCCAGACTAGTGTCGTATCGCGCTGCCTCATAGCGCTCATTGCCAAAATATTTCACCGTCTCATAGTTCAGCAGGCTGTCGATGGCACGACTATAAGCCTCCGAGTCCAGCGTGTTGGCACGGCGCACGAACTGCGTGCGCCAATCGGTAATGGTGACGGTAAAGCCGATGTAAGCCGCCAGCGTCACCAGCGTGATCAATCCGAATATCCAGTCGAGTTTGACGAACAGAATCACGGCCACCATCAGGATTTCCAGCACCGTGGGGGTGATGCGAAATAGCAAGAACCCCACCAGACTTGAGATGGCTTTGGAGCCGCGTTCGATGTCGCGTGTGATACCGCCGGTCTGACGCTCCAGATGGAAACGCAGCGACAAGGCGTGTAAATGCTCGAACACCACCAGACTGACGCGGCGCATCGCGCGCTGAGTGACCTTGGCAAACACCACATCGCGCAGATCGGCAAAGGTGGTGCTGGAAAAACGCAATATCCCGTAAGCGATAATCAGAGACAGCGGCAAAACCAGTGCAGCCTGAGATTTTCCCAACGAATCAATGATTTCCTTTAACACCAGCGGTACGATCACCGATGCCAGTTTCGCACCCAGCAACAGCGCCAGGGAGAGTAAAACCCGCCCGCGAAATTCCCACAGATAGGGAAACAGACGGCCGATTGAACGCAAATCCGTTTGTGCGACTTGTTCTGAAGTATCAGGAGTAAAGGAATGCGGTGACATCAGGCAGGTGGTTAGTGTGAATTAACCGAACATATTACCTCAATAACCCAGATGACAGACAACTCAAATGCCCTGACTTAAAGCAATGCCATTTGAACCAAATAAATTTTAAGCGTAACAGGCCAAAGCAATTTTCTGGTGTTTGTGAATATCGCTGAACAAGCGACGAAACTCTTTCCTGACTACGTCGTAGCACTCACATGCGCGTGACTCCAACCCCGGTCGATCAAGAACAGTGATGTGACCACGGTGATAACTGATCAAACCTGCGCGTTGCAAATTCCCGGCAGTTTCAGTGATGCCTTCGCGGCGCACGCCGAGCATGCTGGCAATCAATTCCTGCGTTATGGTCAATTCATTGGTGGGCATGCGATCGAGGGTCATTAACAAGCAGCGACACAGTTGCTGTTCAACTGAATGATGCCTGTTGCATATGGCTGTTTGGGACATCTGGCTCATCAATACCTGGGTGTAACGCATCATCAAGTGCTGCATGACGCCAGCGCGACGTCCGCCGACGCGATTGAATTCCTCCATCAGCAATCCTGGTCTCAGCCGATAGCCATAACCGCCGGTATTTACGGCAGCCCTGTTGAGCGTGCGATCGCCACCCATAAAAAATGAAATGTCGAGCACACCCTCACTACCCACTCCTGCGATTTCAAGCGACGAACCATTTTCCATGATGTAGTGCAGAGACACGATGGCGCTGGTCGGGAAGTAAACGTGTTGCTGCTTGCCGCCGGATTCGTAGAGTACGTCACCCAGAGGCATTGAGATCAGCTCCAGATGGGGTGAGATACGCTTGAATATTTCCAGGGGCAGAGCGGCAAGAAGATGATTATGATCAGGAGAGTGACTTGCGGGTAGCAATGAAAATCTGCCAGGTACCGTGTTCATGTCACATCCCCTTTATTCTAGAGTTACCGCATCCCTGACGATTGCAAATGACAGCCAATTTTGATTCGAATGAGCAATACAACTTCTAACCGAGGATCATTATACGCAGGTCAATTACAGTGGCACCATCAGCGTTACCTGATTCACTTGTCAGTAAAAGTCGCATGAGTGGTTAGGATTTCCCTAGGAACCTGTCGGACTTGTTTCACGAGTGCGAAACAAGTCCGACAGACTTTGCATAAATTTTCTAATTTTTTATTTCTTATAAATCAAATAGTTATAATTGCATTTCTGACAGACTTTATTCCTCGTTATCACAGGTGAAATTTACGCTTCGCTTCCTTCCGACTCACTGCTTACACCGCAACACTTCTTATATTTCCTGCCGCTGCCACACGGGCACTTTTCGTTGCGCCCAATTTTTGGCATTTGACGCCGGATAGCGGGATCGGTAACCGCACGGCGAACCGGCGTCCAGAACCGGTAAAGCCCGGCGATGCTGGCCGGTATCTGTTTTGCCAATTCCTCGCGCTGTTCTGGCGTTTCAATCAGCGCCTCTTCTGCCGTTGTGAGATCCTCCGTGCCCAGCAAATAAATCGGGCGCAGAATTTCAGCCATCTCCGGATCGTTATAAACCGCCTGACTATCCTGGCACTGAAGATTGATACCCGTCATATAGCCGTAGGCCCACATCTCCCCGTCGATAAATTCCTGCGTGCTGTCAGGATAAACGGCACTGTCGAATATCGGTTCGCATCCGTCCGGATTCTGCTGCAGACCCACGACCAGACTGCCGAGGTGCCGCATGATCAGACCGGTGATCCGTTCAAGCTGCGCATAGCTGTCAAACGAGGGTTCATCCGTTGCCGACGAACCCCAGACCCGGGGCAACCAGACCGCCGGCATCACGGGCGCGGTCGCGATGGCCGTCAGGTATCCATCAAGGCAATCGAGCATCATCGTTTCATCAGACGTTGCATCCGATAACAGGAAACTACTGAGTTCATCCAAATCTTCATCGGAAAGGGTAGGCAGAGGATTATTTTTAGTCGACATGTTCAGTAATTGAATCGTAAATAAGGTGAGCGCTGCATAGGTCACTTCGACCAGATGCTCGTGGTCTTCGCGGCCATTATGGATTTTAGCATCTGCTGCCACACAACAATCTGATTGCTCTTTAAATTTGAGTGATTTGTTGGCGCCGTGCAGATATGATGATTGCTCAATTCTTTTCTTAACGAGCCGCTCATGACTTTTCTTTCGCTAAGTTCCCTTCAACATTACTGGTCGATGCAAATTCTCGAGGCCAATATCGTTGTATTCTTTAATCTGCTCGGTGCATTAGCGCTGGGGCTGTTGCTGGGCTATGAGCGCTCCTATCACGGTCGCGCGGCAGGAATGCGGACCTATGGCCTGGTGTGCCTGGCGTCTGCAGGACTGACCGTCATATCCGGTTATTCGGAACTATGGTACGGCGGTTACGGACATCTGGCAGCCAATCCCTCGCCTATTATTCAGGGAATTATCACCGGCGTCGGTTTCCTTGGTGCGGGCGTGATCATTAAAGAGGGTTACAGCATCAGCGGCCTGACGACGGCCGCATCCATCTGGTCGGCAGCAGCGGTTGGCGTGCTGGTCGGCGTCGGGTTTTACGCGTCTGCGATGCTGCTCACCGTCATGTCTGCCACGGTAATGATGTGGATATCAAAACTGGAAGTATTGTTGCCATCAAGGCATGCAATTGCAATCAAGTTGAGTTTTCAGCAGAATTACACACCGAATGAGAATGAAATCGAACAGATGATGCTGAGTCTGGGTTACGAAATTGCAAAAGGGTCGCTCACAATAAGCCTGGCTGACAGTAAGCAGGAATGGCATTTTGCTGCCGTGGCGCTGTTAAAGCATACAAAACATTCGATCCCGGTCATTTCTCAGCATATGACTAAAATTAACGGCATGGAAAATTTCCATATCTCCTTTGCCAGAAACTGATTTTATTCCAAATAATTCATTGATAAAACAACTAAGTATCGGACTAAGGTGCGATGAATCAGCACCTAAGCCGCTACTAATAGCGCCGTCATTCCCGAGAAAGCGGGAATCCAGCGAGATATACACTCCGTGAATAACCAGCGACTTGGCTGGCGTCTTTTGTCAGCTTATAACCAGCCACTTGGCAGCTTGCTGCCTTAGTGGATTGGCTAGTGTCATGTCATGCATGATATGACGTATAAAATGCGCTATACTTTCGCCATCAATTCAAGATGGCGAGGGTTTTTCAATGAAGCTATACAAAGTGACGTTGCTTGCGGATGAGCGGGCCGAATTGGCAGCGATAAC
>JAPLQK010000055.1 GCA_026399735.1 Pseudomonadota bacterium | reverse complement strand
GATGAACTTGAACGTGCGGATAATCCGCGCAAAGTGGACGGTCTGTTACCGAAACGCGGTAAAAACGAATCGTCTATGGACGATGTATCTGCCTGGTGATGATATGAAACCTGCTTATTCTGTAATTTTTCTGACAACGTTAATCGGTGCGGCGCAAGGCCTGTTCCTGGCGCTGTTTACGCATCAATCCTATGCGCTGTTCGGTTTGCTGCCGATGCAGTCCGGCGCCTTCTACGGTTATGGCAGTGTGCTGGCCATTTTGCTTCTGACAGGCGGACTGATCGCTTCATTCTTCCATCTTGGACGTCCCGAGCGTGCCTGGCGTTCGGCCACGCAATGGCGCACTTCCTGGCTGTCCCGTGAAGTCATCGCCTTGCCGGCTTTCATGGGGCTGACCTTCCTGTACGCCGTAGTTCATCTTTCGGGGTTCAATCCCGAGGTGGTGATGCTGCCAAGCGGCCTGTCAGTCAATCTGTCCGTTGTACTGGGTGTGATCGGCACGCTGCTGGCTTTTGTGCTGTTCATCTGCACCGGTATGATTTACGCCTGTCTGCGATTTTTGCGCGAATGGCACTCGCCGCTGACGGTCATCAACTACATTCTGATGGGTGGCGCATCCGGTTTTACGCTGGGCGCATTCTATGCAGCGCTGACGGTTCCATCGCAAGCCGCTTTTTTCGGTGGTTGGGCGATCATCATCACGTTGCTGGCCTTGCTAGGGCGAATTGCGTCTCTGGTGCGTAATGCCCGCCTTAAACCAAAATCGACGATACAGACTGCCATCGGCGTCAAGCACCCGTACATCAGGCAGCGCTCGCAAGGTTTTATGGGCGGATCATTCAATACGCGCGAATTTTTCCACGGCAAGAGTGATGCTTTTTTACGTACGATCAAACCGGCTTTTCTGCTGCTGGCTTTTATCGTTCCGCTGGGCCTGCTGGCGCTGGGTATGCTGACACCCTTGCTGTTTGGCATTGCATTTGTAATCCAGTACGCCGGATTGCTGGCTGAGCGCTGGTTCTTCTTTGCGCAGGCTAACCATCCGCAGAATCATTATTACCAGACTGTAGGTTGAATCAATGAATACTCAGCGTACCAGCCAGCTATCGCGTTTTCTGCCATTTTTGCAATGGTGGCCCAGGGTAAATCGTCAAACCACGCGTGCGGATCTGATTGCGGGTCTGACCGGCGCGCTGATCGTGTTGCCGCAGGGTGTGGCTTTTGCAACCATCGCAGGCATGCCGCCGGAATACGGTCTGTATGCGGCCATGTTGCCGGCAATCGTTGCCGCACTGTTCGGTTCCAGTTGGCATCTGGTTTCAGGGCCCACTACGGCGATTTCCATTGCCGTATTCGCAGCGATCAGTCCGCTGGCTGAACCCGGTTCGCACGAGTTCATCCAGATGGTGCTGACACTGACCTTTCTGACCGGCTTGTTCCAGTTAATTCTGGGGATGGCGCGCATGGGCGTGCTGGTGAATTTTATCTCGCACACGGTAGTGATCGGTTTTACTGCCGGTGCCGCGATGCTGATCGCTGCAAGTCAGGTTAAAAACTTCTTTGGAATCAATATAGTACGCGGGGCTCCATTTCAGGTAGTGATAGAGCAGTTTGTGTTGCAGTTCGGCGATATCAACCTCTACGTATTGACAGTTGGGGCAATTACGTTATTTATCGGCATTCTGGCCAAAAAATATCTCCCCAAGCTGCCTTACATGATTGTGGCCATGATCATCGGCAGTATCGTGGCTTACCTGATCAATTCAAAATATGGCGTTGATGTGACGCATATCAAGACTGTGGGCGCACTGCCAACCAACTTGCCGCCGCTATCGCTGCCCGATTTTTCCTCTGCCACGTTGCAAAAAGTGGTATTTCCGGCGCTGGTCGTGACCATGCTGTCGTTGACCGAAGCGGTTTCCATTTCGCGTGCAATCTCGGTGAAATCCGAGCAGCGCATCAACGGTAATCAGGAGTTTATCGGGCAGGGTCTGTCGAATCTGGTCGGTAGTTTCTTCTCCAGTTATGCGTCGTGCGGCTCGTTCAATCGCAGCGGCGTAAATTACGCGGCAGGCGCACAAACACCGCTGGCGACAGTATTTGCTTCGGTATTTCTACTGTTGGTGTTGCTGCTGGTCGCGCCATTGGCATCCTATTTGCCGACGGCTGCGATGGCCGGTATCCTGTTTCTGGTGGCGTGGGGTCTGATTGATTTTCACCACATTATTTCAATCAGTAAAACCAATCTGGCGGAAACTGTGATTTTATGGGTGACGCTGCTGGGAACGCTGGTTGATCTGGAAAAAGGTATTTTCTTCGGTATCCTGCTGTCACTGGCTATTTATTTGTACCGTGTTTCCCGCCCCTCGATTGATGCGGCCGTTCCTGCCAAAGAGGAAGGTGCGTATCACTTTATCAGTGCGGAAGGTCATGCAGAGTGTCCGCAGATGCACATTGTGCGTATCAACGGTTCAATTTTCTTCGGTGCGGTTGATCATGTTCAGCATAGTCTGATGCATATCGATGAGGTTAATCCGCAGGCCAAGACAGTGCTGGTTGTTGCCAGCGGTATTAACTTTGTCGATGTGGCCGGTGCGGAAATGTTGTCTCAGGAGGCGCGCCGTCGCCGTAAAATGGGCGGCGGACTATATTTCTACCGCTGCAAGGATTCCATTTATAAGTTTCTGCGTAAATCCGATAAACTCGACGATATCGGCGCGGGCGGATTCTTCCCTGTTATGTCCAACTGGATCAAGCCGGTCTATTCCACGCTGGATCCTGAAATCTGCCGGAACTGCAAATTACGGATTTTCAGCGAATGCAAGGACGAACTTCCTGACGGTGAGCCAAGAACGTCGTAAACCAATTCAGCACGGATGGATCGTGCAAAGTTTATAAGTGATTGCTTATTAATAACTCCTTGGAGTTATTAATCAAACTCTTCATAGGTATGGACGCGGGTAGCCGATTTGTTATCTAATGCGTGTTAGTTTGCGAGCCAGCTTTTTAATTTGTAGCGATTTTTAACATAACAGAGGATGAAACAATGAATTTTAATAAAGAATTTGATGCCAGCGGAATGTCTTGCCCTTTGCCTATCGTAAAAACCAAGAAGGCGCTTGTCGATATGGAATCAGGACAGGTCCTTAAGGTGATCGCGACTGACTGCGGCGCTGTAAAAGATATGCAGGCTTTCGCTGATCAAACCGGCAATACCTTGCTATCCAACACTGAAGAAGGTGGCAAGTACGTTTTCTTCATGCAGAAGAAATAAGCAGTCACTTCATAGGGAAAAAGCATGACAACCAAGAAAATGGCGATTATCGCCACCAAAGGCACGCTGGATATGGCGTATCCGCCGTTCATTCTGGCGTCCACCGCTGCTGCGCTCGGCTACGACGTGCAAATTTTCTTCACTTTTTACGGCTTGCAATTGCTTCGTAAAGATTTGTCGAACGTCATGATCAGCCCTTTGGCTAATCCTGCGATGCCGATGCCGATTCCGATGCCGGTGATGGTGCAGATGTTGCCAGGCATGGAATCCATGGCGACCATGATGATGAAGCAAAAGCTTAAAAAACATGGTGTTGCATCTTTGACAGAACTGCGTGACCTGTGCCTCGAAGCGGACGTAAAGTTTGTTGCCTGCCAGATGACCGTGGATCTGTTCGAATTCGACAAGAGTGAATTCATTCCGGATGTGGAATACGCAGGCGCTGCGGCGTTCTTCGGTTTTGCCGGTGAAACTGATATCTGTTTGTTCGTATAAATTTCAAACCGCTGTGCAGTTGTAATACTAATAAGTCGTTCAAATTAAACTCAGGGAGAGTCGCATGCAGTTGAAGAAAATTGTAGTTTCATTGTTTACTGTGGGTGTTATGGCGTCACCGCTGGCACATGCCACCAATGGCGATACGATGATGTCGGTCGGTTCTGAAAACACCGCATTGGGCGGTACAGGCGTGGCTCACTATGTCGGCGCGGAAAGTACCTTTGCAAATCCAGCGATGCTGGCAAAATCACAAGGCACGCAAGTGACTGGCGGCGTGGTTATGTTCAAGCCTGATGTCACCAACACCGGCATGAGCGGTGGTACCGTCACTGCAACCAGCGCTGCAAATATCAGCTATATCCCTGATGTTTCCTACTCCAGTCGTATCGACGATAACCTGACTTATGGCGTTGCCATGGCGGGGATTGCCGGCATGGGTGTTAACTA
>JAPLQK010000112.1 GCA_026399735.1 Pseudomonadota bacterium | reverse complement strand
AGGGTGACGCCGTGGGCTGCACGGCGGTGTCAGTACTGACCTCACGCAGCCAGGTTTTGAATTCCAGCCGCTCGAACAGCCGCGCCAATTGCACCTTGTCCTGCGGCGGCGCAATCAATTCGCTGTAGGTCGGCAAATCGGGCACATCGCATTTCACGGTGATCAGTCGCCGCGCCTGCGGCAGCCAGTCCAGTGCATTGCGCAGATTGACACCGACGACACCGCCTATCGTATCGGCATTGCGCATCAGGTTTTCCAGCGTACCGTGCTGAGCCAGCCATTTAACGGCCGTCTTGGGGCCTACTTTTTCTACGCCCGGCACGTTGTCCACTGCATCGCCGATCAGCGACAGATAGTCGATTATCCGTTCAGGCGGTACGCCAAATTTGTTGATCACCCCCTGAATATCCAGCGTTTCATTGTTCATGGTGTTGATCAGCGTCACATGCTCATTTACAAGTTGCGCCAAATCCTTGTCGCCGGTCGCGATGATGCAGCGCACACCATCCGTTGAAGCACGCTGCGCCAGCGTGCCGATCACGTCATCCGCCTCCACCCCGTTTACCATGGAAATTTTCCAGCCGGAGGCAGCAATCAATTGATGCAGCGGCTCGATCTGCAACGCCAAATCCGCTGGCATGGACGGCCGGTTAGCCTTATATTGCGGGTACAGGTCATCGCGGAAGGTTTTACCTTTTGCATCAAATACGCACAGGCTATAATCCGCCGGGTAATCCTGGCGCAGACGGCGCAACATATTGAGCACACCGTAGATCGCGGCAGTCGGAAAGCCTTCGCGATTACGCATATCGGGCATGGCATGAAACGCGCGGTACAGGAACGATGAACCGTCGACCAGGAGCAGAGTTTTACTGTTATTCATATTTGCCTGTTTTAATGGAACTATTCGCTTTTATATTACTTTAAGGTACCAACATGAACGATACGCCGAAGCTGCCATCATCCGACATTCCCGCAGCATGGGATGCAAAAGAGGCATGGCGCGTATTCGGCATTATGTCAGAATTCGTTTCTGCAACCGACCGTCTGGCCCAAATCCATCCCGCCGTCAGCATTTTCGGCAGCGCGCGCACCAAACCGGACCAGCCCTACTACAAACTGGCCGAAGAAATTGCTCGTCTGCTATCCGATGCAGGATTCTCGGTGATATCCGGCGGCGGCCCCGGCATTATGGAAGCGGCGAACAAGGGCGCGTTCTACGGCAAATCGCCCAGTGTCGGCCTGAACATTCAGTTGCCGCACGAACAATCTAACAATCCTTACCAGAACATCAGCCAATCTTTCCAGCATTTTTTCGCGCGCAAGGTGATGTTCGTCAAATTTGCCAATGCCTACGTGGTAATGCCAGGCGGATTCGGCACACTGGACGAATTGATGGAAGCGCTGACACTGGTGCAAACCGGAAAGACACGTCGCATCCCGATTATTCTGGTAGGCACGAAATTCTGGGGAGGGATGATCGAGTGGTTCAAAACCGCACTCATCGACGAAAAAGTCATCCATCCGGAAGACATGGAATTAATCCAGCTGATAGACGAACCGCAGGAAGTGGTACGCGCCATTTTCAAACACTACGAAACGTCCGGCTTCGAACCTACCGAAGCTGAACGCGAACGGCAGCTCTATTTATAACAGGCGGGGCGCGCGGCCTGCTTACCACGTCCCCTGCTTACGACTCACCACTCACTGTCGGGTTAAAACCCGACCTACGTTGCTTTTTCCCCGCCTAATGCTTCGGTCAGATCGGTCAGCATTTTGGCCAGTTCGCCCGTCATCAGCGTGAAATCAAGATCGAACATCTCGTCGGCCGTATCGGCCATCGCTGCCGACTCTTCCTTGATGATGTCCAGAAATTCGAGGCGCTTGATTTGCAGTTGCTCGGTCAGCACGAAGGAAATTCTGTCGTTCCACGTCATCCCCAGGCGCGTCGCGCGTTTACCCGCCGCGATATGCGATCGAATTTCCTCGCCTTCCAACGCATGATTGGCATAACGCACCGTGGCCCTGCTCTCACCCGTGGCACGCAACTCCAGCTCACGATCTATCGTAAAACCCGCAGGAGCATCTTCGCCTGCCAACCAGTCAGTCATCGCAGAGACAGGGGACAGATCGGTGTGCAGCGGTTTTACCGGCAATTCATCCAGCGTCTTGTTCAGAAATTCCAGCAACTCTTCGGCGCGAGCGCTCGAAGCTGCATCGATCACCAGACGACCATTGGCCGTGTCCAGCCACGCATAGGTGGTGCGCAACAGCGCAAAGGCACGCGGCAACAGCTCTTCCGTGATCGCTTCCTTGAGATCCTTCAACTCTTTTCGACCGACTTTGTAACCCTGTTGCGCCTCGATATCCGAAACACGTTCTTTGGTAAAACGGTTGATGATCGTCGCCGGCAACAATTTCTGTTCGACGCCCAGCGCAAACAGGATTTGCCCGTTCGCTGCATGAACCAGACGGTCATCGCCCCGACAGGAAACCCAGCCACGGCTTTGCTTATCCAGTCCGCTGCAAGCCTGCAAAGGCTTTGTGGCGAGCTTTTCCTGCAATGTTGCAGCCGTAATGGCGCAGTCGGCGGGCAGACGATAAATAAAAATATTTTTAAACCACATGTCAGGCTCCCCGAAAAACGGGCGATTATACAGAACGGCCTGATGATTCAGGAAGGACTGAGTTGATGCATGCGACCATCCGGTTAAATTACACCGCTGCACAGGCGTAGCCTGCCTTCGGTATGGTATGCTTATCAACAGTTTAGTCAGTCACGCTTTCCTGATGTCCTTGATAAAATTCCTTTTGTTGTTACTGTCGCTGATTACCACCAATGCGTGTGCCAATCAGGATGACGATTTTCTGGCTGCGCGTGATGCGTTCCGCTCAGGCGATTCTGCCAAACTCGCCATCCTTGCGCAGCGTCTTCACAACTCTCCACTGGAAGTTTACACGGCTTATTACCAGTTGAGACTGAAGCTGGAAACCACGGACATTGCAGAAATAAAGACTTTTCTGGCACGTCCTGAAGACACGCCGCTGATCGACCGGATGCGCGCGGAATGGCTCAGGACACTGGCCAAAAAACAACAATGGGATCTGTTCGACAGCGAATATCCGCGTCTGATTACCATTGATGCCGAGTTAAATTGCGATGCATTGCAATCGCGCATGAGGAGTCAGGAACAGTCCGCGCTGCATGAGGCGCATGATTTGTGGTTCAGCGCCAAAGATATGCCCGATAGCTGCACTGTGCTGTTTGAAGCCGCCATCACTGCCGGCGTGATCAGCCAGCAGGATATCTGGCAACGTCTGCATCAGGCGCTGGAGGCTGGTAATATGTCGCTCGCCAAATCTCTGGCCGGGCGACTGGCGGGCAGTCGCGCGGTGTCGGCCGCCTCGCTCGATCGCGCGATGGATAATCCCGGCCGGTATCTGGAAAAGCCACCACTGGACAATCATGGCCAGCATGTCGTTGCATTGTTTGCCCTGCAACGCCTGGCACGACTATCCCCGGATTTGGCGGCCGAGCGCTGGGCCACGCTGGAAAAACATTTTTCTGAAAGCGAACAGCATTATTTTCTGGGCTGGCTGGCCTATGAGGCTGCGCGCAAACACGATGTGCGTGCGCTGCAATGGTTTAAGCTGGCGGCAAAAACGTCGCTGAATGAGCAGCAATCCGCCTGGCGGGTGCGTGCTGCGCTGCGTGTACAGGACTGGCCTGATGTGATATCCGCTATCAATACCATGCCCGAAGCACAACGCAACGAAGCTGTCTGGCGATACTGGCATGCACGCGCGCTCCAGGCGCTGGGCCGTCGTGCAGAAGCGACTACCCTTTTCGTACCCTTGAGTGCGGAAACTAATTTTTACGGGCAATTGGCCGGCGAGGAATTAGCCGATACGCCGATACTCAGCGCAGCACCGCCAAGTTATCAGCCTGTCAGGCAGGATATATCTGCCATTGCAAAATTGCCCGGTGTGCAGCGCACGATTGCGTTGTACAGAATGGATCTGCGCACGGATGCGTTGCGCGAATGGGCCTGGGTGACACGCAATTTCAACGATCATGAACTCATTGCCGCCGCCGAAATTGCAAGACGCAATGAAATGTATGACCGGGCTATCAATACGGCCGAAAAAACCGTGCTGGTGCATGATTTCAGCCTGCGCTATCTTGCCCCGTACCGCTCGGCCATGCACGAACATATCCGTGAAAACAATCTGGAAGAAGCCTGGGTCTACGGCCTGATGCGCCAGGAGAGCCGTTTCGTCACCTCAGCCAAGTCCGGGGTCGGCGCATCGGGCCTGATGCAAGTCATGCCGACCACGGCGCGCTGGATAGCCAAAAAACTGGGACTGAAAGACTACCGCGAATCCCTGCTGCATCAACTGGACACCAATCTGACACTGGGCACGTATTATATGAAAAACATGCTGTCGTCGCTGGACGACAGCCCGGTACTGGCTTCGGCCGCTTATAACGCAGGCCCGGGGCGTGCACGGCGCTGGCGCGCAGACACGCCGCTGGAGGGCGCAATTTATACCGAAACGATTCCGTTCGATGAAACGCGCGATTATGTGAAGAAGGTAATGAGCAACACGGTGTATTACGCCAGAGAATTCGGCGCTCCTCCGCGTTCGCTGAAAACGCGAGTGGGCATCATCGCCGGAAAAACATCCGATACCGCCCTTCCCGATGACATGTCCCCGGGTGGCACGCCATGAACATTTACTGCGTGGGCGGCGCGGTACGCGACCGCCTGCTGGGCTTACCCGTAAAAGATCATGACTGGGTCGTCGTCGGCAGCACCCCGGAAGCCATGGCGGAACAGGGGTTTTTGCCGGTAGGCAAAGATTTCCCGGTTTTTTTGCACCCTGAAACCCGTGAGGAATACGCACTGGCGCGCACCGAGCGCAAAACGGCGCGCGGCTATAAGGGTTTTTCCGTGTATGCCTCACCCGATGTCACACTGGAGCAGGATTTGCTGCGCCGTGATTTCACCGTCAATGCCATCGCTGAAGATCGGGAAGGAAATCTGATCGATCCGCATGGCGGCATTGCTGATTTGCACGCCGGAATATTGCGACATGTCAGCGCTGCGTTCAATGAAGATCCGGTGCGCATTCTGCGCGGAGCACGCTTTGCAGCACGCTTCGGCTTTAGTATCGCGCCACAAACGCTGACGCTGATGCGCGACATGGTGAGCAACGGCGAGGTGGACGCACTGGTGCCCGAACGCGTCTGGCAAGAGCTGGCGCGCGCACTGATGGAAAAGCATCCTTCACGGTTTTTTGACACCTTACGCAGTTGCGGTGCACTGGGGAGCATCATGCCGGAAATCGATGCACTGTTCGGTGTGCCTCAAGTGGCTAAATATCACCCGGAAATTGACTGCGGCCTTCACACGATGCTGGTAGTGGATGATGCCGCACTCCACGACTATGCACTGGAAGTCCGATTTGCAGCGCTGACTCACGATCTGGGCAAGGCCACCACGCCGGCCGATATTTTGCCGCGCCATATCGGTCATGAATTGCGCAGCGTGGAACGGGTCAAAACGCTGACCGAACGTTTGAGGGCAACCGGAGAATGTCGCGATCTGGCCTTGCTGGCTGCGCGTTTTCACGGCGATATTCACCGCGCCATGGAACTGCGCGCAGACACGGTCATCCGTCTGTTCCAGTCTGCAGATGCCTGGCGGCGTCCGGCCCGATTTGAACAGCTGTTACAAGCCTGCGCATCGGATGCGCGCGGCAGATGGGGGAGTGAACAGGCGCCCTATCCGCAAGCGGAATATTTACTGCAGTTATTAACAATCGCGCGAACTGTCAATGCGGGAGAGATTGCGCGATTATGCAAAGATAAAGGTACAATTCCGGCCGCAGTTCAGCTGGCACGTATTAATTCAATCGAAACAACAGTTAAAAAGCAACGAGAGGCTTCAAATGCATAAATGGATAATCGGTATGCTGTTTGTTGCAATGCCGTGCATTGCATGGTCAGAAAATCAAACCAACAAAGCCCAATTTGATGAGTTATTCAAGACCGTAGACACCAATGGCGACGGCAAGATTTCCAGGGAAGAAGCGGAACTGAAAGCACCCGGCATCGCCAATAATTTCGATCAGCTGGATGCAAATCATGATGGCGGACTGACAAAAGAAGAAATTAAAGACGCTGTTGCAGCGGTCGCTAAAAAACGACGCGAGTTTTACCAGAGTTTAAAAACTGCCGATAAAGACAAGAACGGCATGCTGTCTCGCAAAGAAGCTAAAACCGTGCCTTATCACAACGAGAAATTTGATCTGGACGCACACTTCGATGAAATAGACAGCAATCACGACGGGCAACTGGTCAGCAAAGAAATTACTGAATATATTCGCTCCCTGGGCAAATAAGTTACTGCACACCGATAACTTACAGTAACCGGCTCAAGTCTCCCCTGGCAAACCCGCTCAAGGGTGTCGCACTGCTTTTACCCAAGGCGATCACTTTGAACAACTCACCCATTTCCGCAGGGCTGGTGAGTTTCTGCAACTGCGCTGAGAGCGGTAAATAGGCCACCAGATTTTCGGGCGAAGTGTCACTTAACAGTTCCGCAATGCCATTGTTGATCAGAAAAAATGCCTGGTTGGTGTAACCCAGCAATTCCAGACCTGCGTCGATACCGGCCTCTGCAATGTCTGTGAAATTGACGTGGGCGGTAATGTCCTGCAAACCCGGCAGAAAGAAGGGGTCGTCGTGCGCCCGGTGACGGTAGTGGCACATCAGCGTACCGGTTGCGCGTTGCGGATGGTAAAACTCGCGCGCCCCGAAACCGTAGTCGATGAACAGCATCGCGCCCTGAGTTAACCTGCCGGCCAGACTGTTGATCATGCCGCGTGCGGCAAGACAGATTTCGCTGACATAATTGTCAGGCACGTTGATTTGCTGTGCGGCTTGTAACAATGAAGCATCGCTGATGGCGCGTTCCTGCCTGATAAAACCATGTTCGCCGATAGATACACCAATCTCGGTTATCGCACTGTCCTGCCAGCGCACCAGATGAACCGGCAACGCATCCAGCACTTCGTTGGCGACGATGGCACCGCTGATGCTTGCCGGCAACGCATCCAGCCAATGCACACGATCCAGCAAATGCGGCAGGCATTGCCCAATCAGCGCCTGCTGGCGTGCGCGCAGATCGGCGCTCACCTCAAGAATGCAGTAACTGTCCGGCAAGTGGCCAAGCTGCTCCAGTTCAGCCAACATGTCGGCTGCCAGCTTGCCGCTGCCGGCACCCAGCTCCAGAATGTGCGGTGCACTGCCGGCCATGATTTCGACGACTTGCCTGGCCAGCGTTCGCCCGAATAACGGCGAGAGTTCGGGCGCGGTAATGAAATCGCCGGCTTCGCCGAATTTTTGCGCCCCGGCGGTGTAATAACCCAGTCCCGGTGCGTACAAAGCCAGTTCCATATAGCGCGCGAAGGGAATCCAGCCGCCCTGGGATCTGATCTCGGATCGTATAATTTCAATCAGTCGCTCGCTGTGCTGTACGGCTTCAACACCGGGTGCAGGAAGTGATGTGGCAAGTGTTGTAGGCATGGTCAGGTATAATTAACAAGTCGGTTAAGTTTAATGGAGGGCGCAGTGCAAGGCAAAGTTATATTGGTAACAGGAGGAGCTAAGCGCGTAGGTGCGGCAATCAGCCGTCGTCTGCACGCGGCAGGCGCTACCATTGCGCTGCATTACCTCACGTCAGACCGCGAAGCATCGGCTTTACAAGACGAGCTGAATACGCTGCGCACCGACAGCGCTGCCGCATTTTCAGCCGACCTGCTCGATTTGAACGCGTTGCCGCGACTTGTAGAACAAGTCATCGCCCGATTCGGGCGGCTGGATGCACTGGTCAACAACGCCTCCAGTTTCTATGCGACACCGCTGGCGCAGGTGGATGAACAACAGTGGCACGATCTGCTCGGCACCAATCTGCGTGCGCCGCTGTTTCTGGCACAGGCAGCGTCAGATGAGTTGCGCCGTCGGCATGGTTGCATCGTCAACATCGTGGACATCCATGCAGAACGCCCGATGCACGGACATCTGCTGTATAGCGTGGCCAAGGCCGGTCTGGTCGCATTGACGCGTGGACTGGCGCAGGAAATGGCACCTAATGTGCGCGTAAATGCGGTCGCCCCGGGCGTGATACTCTGGCCCGAAAATAGTGCATGGGAAGATGAAACTCAACGCCGCAAAATCGTCGCGCATACCCTGCTCAAGCGCGAAGGCGAACCTGACGACATCGCCAAAGCGGTGCAATTTTTAATCGCCGACGCGCCTTACATCACCGGGCAGGTCATCGCTGTTGATGGCGGCAGAAGCATCAATCTTTAATTTGGAATTTTATGAACGCAATCGTACAACCTGTCCATTTCGACCATTCCGGCAACTTCAACAAACTTAAAAATCGCCTGGAGCATCAGGTCGGCAAGGCTATCTTTGATTTCAACATGATCGAGGAGGGGGACTCGGTGATGGTGTGCCTCTCAGGCGGCAAGGATTCCTACACCCTGCTGGACATCCTGATCACGCTGCGCAAACGCGCACCGATTGATTTTCGCATCGTTGCGATGAATCTGGACCAGAAACAGCCGGGCTTCCCCGCCGATATCTTACCTAACTATTTGAAATCATTGGGGATTGAGTATCACATCGAAACTCAGGACACCTATTCCAT
This sequence comes from Pseudomonadota bacterium, assembly GCA_026399735.1. GTDB lineage: Bacteria > Pseudomonadota > Gammaproteobacteria > Burkholderiales > Gallionellaceae > Gallionella. The sequence goes on along the minus strand of JAPLQK010000112.1, from coordinate 18,083 downwards.
CGTCAAGGAAAAAATTCCCGAAGGAAAAACCACCTGCTCGCTGTGTTCACGCTTGCGGCGCGGCATCATCTACAAAGTGGCGGGCGAATTAGGCGCGAATAAAATTGCACTCGGACATCACCGCGACGACATGATCGAAACCCTGTTTCTGAACATGTTCTTCGGCGGAAAACTGAAAGCCATGCCGCCGAAACTTGTCACCGACAAGGGCGACCATATTGTGATTCGCCCGCTGGCTTACTGCGTTGAAAAGGATATCGCCCGTTATGCGCGCGGCATGGAGTTCCCGATCATTCCCTGCAATCTTTGCGGCTCGCAAGAAAATCTCCAGCGCCAGAACATCAAGGAAATGCCAGACCATTTTTACTGCGATGCAAAATGTGGCGCCTTCACATTTGCTCGATGGCAAACTGTTCGATTTCAAGGGAATGCAGTTGGGCCAGCAGGTCGCGGAAGGCGATATTGCCTTTGACGACGGCATTGCATAACACCAGCTTCATGAAATAATAAACCCCGCTTAAGCGGGGTTTATATCAATGCGACAGAGCGCAATTAAAGTTTTACTGCTTGGCGACGCGCGGCAAATCCCATCATAACCAACCCCGCGAACAGCAGTGAATACGTTGCTGGTTCCGGAACCTTGGTAAAAACCAGTGCGTCCTGATAAGTCGGGCTGGTCCAGGCGCTGAGCGAATAACCGCCCGCTGCATAGTTACCCAGACCATCCAGCCAGGTTTGCGCCTGCAGTGTTACCGCGCTGGCACCTGTCATCGTGAAAGCGCCGGAGGCCAGATTATAAGAACCCGGTGTATCGTAGGATATTGCCCACACAGCGGCCTGAAATGCAGCTGAGGTTGTCGCGTTGTTGATCGAGCTATACGCTTCGGTGGCCAGGCGACTGAGATTGTCGATCTTCGCCTGCGTCAGCGTAACTTTTCCGGCATCTTCTTTCACGCCAAGAATTGATGATTGATAGGTGTAGTCGTTCCCGCCCAGCCATTGCCATACATCCATACACCATGCCACAAAACTGGGGCCTGAGTCGATGTGAACATTAAATCCGCCAGTACTATCCACCCCGCTACCTATCGGTGCGTCAAGCGGAGCAGTCGTAGCAACTGTAGTGGCTACTGAACCCCATGTAAAACCGTCATAGGTCAGGACACTCGCAGCAGCAGGTTGCGCGACAAACAAAGCAGCACCGCTCAGCAGGCCGGCTAACTTAAAATAACGCGTTGGTATCATAATTTCCCCACTATCAAAGCGAAGCAGTTTGAACTAAAATTTTCGCGATCATATAAGATATTCCTTAATTATGCCAGTCTTTTTCTGAATTAAATATCTGGCTAATATTCAGGTCAAAAATTCTGCCGCAGGCCATTCCCGAGGAAAAATTGACTGTAAGTAATGAGATAAGGGAAGGCGAGGCACACAGCGGAACGGCACATGCAGAGGCAACATCAAAACCTGATACAGCCAAGACACAAGCTGGCAGCCGTCCCGTCAGTCGTGGCGATAAAACAGCTCCAGCCGATAACCGGAGGGTCTCAGATCAGCGGTATTCAGGCGCAGTTTGACGCTGACTTCATGACTGTTCAGGAATCCAGCCTGAGCGCTTTCGTCTGCCGGCAAATAGTCAGCGGGCATAAAAAAACGACGCGCCATAGGCTTATCCTGATTGTCATTCAGCGTCAGTGCAAGCACAGGGAAGGACAGAGAATAACTGGCCCGGTTACGCAGCAAGGCGCTCAAGGTGATCTGATTTTCATGTTCAGGCTCAGCTTCAAGACCGGAAGATTCGATACTGATCAACTCCGCATTTTGTGGTAAGGGGACAGAGCAGTTCAATAAATGGCAATATACCGCCAGCGCGGGCTTGATGACTGGCAGACGGGCTGCAAGTCCAATCCGAAAAAAGTATGCCGATTGCGCCATCAGCAACAAGATCGATATCGATATACCGGCAAACCAGGGCCAGGCGTTACGCCTTGAAGCTACCGGCGGCTCATCCTCGAAATCATCCTGCTTCACATGCTCCGCCGCCAACGCTAAATCCGGCTGTTCCGGCAGGACGTCACCCGCATCATGCGGCACTGCTATGCTGCCATTCCCGGTCAGATGGCTGAAGTCGAGCGACTCATCGTGCCTGACATCCGACTCGTGCAGCAGTTCGTTCGCCGTCTCCACAGCAAGCGGGATATCGCCTGCATCCTGCACGTTTTCGTGCTGAATCGAATGATCAGCCATTTCATCAGGACTGAAAACTGGTTGGCTGTCATGGCTGATTTCATCATCATGCACGACCTCATTAACAATTACGTCAGATTGAAGCGGCAAATACTCCGATGAATCGTCAGGGGTGATGGGTACAGGATTATCGTCGGCGTGAGCAACGGTTGAATCGGAAATGTCATGCGCAACTTCCGTTTGAGACACGGACGACTCTGCATCCTCTGTTGCTGGCACTTCCGGCACGACTTCATCTGTATTGACATGCTCAGCAGCATCCGTATCGCTGGCAACAGCATTGATCAGCAGATCGCTCTGCTGTTGTTCCGGAATAAAAGTCGGGCGCGAATCAAATGCCTGCATACAGTGCCCGCAGCGCACCATACCTTGATGCGCGACAAACTGTGCCTCACTGATTTTGAAGCGCGTTTCACAGTGAGGACAACGTGTCGTGCCTTTCATCAACGCATGCTCAGCGTTTACGGCCTGACAGACAGACCCAGCCATCCTCAAAAACAGGCGCATTCAGGTCAAACCATTGTTGATAGATACTCATCACATCCTGAGCCTGCGTTTCGAGAATGCCTGACAGCACGATTTGTCCGCCAGGCCGGGTGGCTTCTGCCAGCAACGGGGCCAGCATACGCAGTGGATTGGTCAGAATATTGGCGACAACCAGATCATAACTGGCTTTAGGGGCATCGTTCGGCAGATAAAACTGCACGTTTTCAACGCTGTTTGCTATTGCGTTATCGCGACTGGCAGTGACAGCCTGCGCATCCACATCGACGCCCACCGCACCAGCCGCGCCTAACTTAAGCGCGGCAATCGCAAGAATACCGGAACCGCAACCGTAATCCAGTACGCGCTCCCCTCCCTGCAGATGTTCATCCAGCCAGCGCAGGCACAAACGCGTGGTGGGATGACTACCCGTTCCAAACGCCAGTCCCGGATCGAGCACGATGTTGATTGCAGCCGTATCTACAGGCGTATGCCAGGTCGGCACGATCCACAGCCGATCCGAGATCGGGATAGGGTCAAACTGCGATTGCGTCAGGCGCACCCAGTCATTGTCGTCCAGCGTCTCAACGCGGTGTGGAGGGAGTTGCGTCAAACCAATGTCGCTGGCCGCTGCGCGAAGAATTCCGGCAACATCTTTATCGGCATCGAACAAGGCACTGACGCGATTATGTTGCCAGACACCGGGCGGAGGTTCGCCTGGTTCGCCGAAAATCGCCTGTTCATCCGGCGTATCGGCATCCGCGTCCAGTAAATCAACGGAAAGTGCACCGTGTTCGAGCAAGGCATCGCTCAAGCTCTCTGCATGTTTCGCATCTGTGTCAACAATGAGGGTTAACCAGGCCATTACTTGTCCTTGTTGCGTTCGGCCAGGCGCTCTTCCAGATAGTGAATACTGGTGCCGCCGCCCATAAACGCCGCATCCAGCAACAGGTCGCGATGCAGTGCAATATTGGTCTCAATACCCTCGACCGCCATTTCAGACAACGCGGTGCGCATCCGTGCCATCGCCTGATCGCGCGTGTCGCCGTAAGCGATCACTTTGCCGATCATCGAGTCGTAATGGGGAGGCACGTAATAATTATTGTAGGCATGAGAATCAACCCGGATGCCTGGCCCGCCAGGTGCGTGCCACGAGGTGATGCGTCCCGGCGAAGGCGTGAATTTATAAGGATGCTCGGCATTGATACGGCATTCGAGCGCATGCCCCCTGAACTGAATATCGCGCTGACGGAAAGGCAGTTTTTCGCCTGCCGCAATGCGAATCTGCTGCTGTACGATGTCGATGCCGGTAATCATCTCGGTAACCGGATGTTCGACCTGCACACGGGTATTCATCTCGATGAAGAAGAACTGGCCATTCTCATAGAGAAACTCAAACGTACCGGCACCGCGATAGCCGATCTTGCGACAGGCATCCGCACAGCGCTCGCCTATCTTGTTGCGCAGACGCGCATTGAGCAGCGGCGCGGGCGCCTCCTCAATAATTTTCTGGTTGCGTCGCTGCATCGAGCAGTCGCGTTCGCCCAGATAGACGGCGTTGCCATGCTGATCGGCCAGCACCTGAAATTCAATGTGACGCGGATTCTCCAGATACTTTTCCATGTACACCGTGGGATTGTTGAACGCGGCCTGCGCTTCCGCTTTGGTCATGGTGACCGCACCCAACAGTGCCGCCTCAGTATGCACCACGCGCATACCACGCCCACCGCCGCCACCCGAAGCCTTGATAATGACCGGATAACCGATACTGCGTGCAATCTTGATAATTTCGGCAGGATTGTCCGGCAACGCCCCTTCCACGCCGGGAACGCAGGGTACGCCTGCCTTGTTCATGGCAATCTTGGCACTGACCTTGTCACCCATCAGACGTATGGTTTCAGCACGCGGCCCGATAAATACAAAACCGCATTTTTCCACACGTTCAGAAAAATCAGCATTCTCGGATAAAAAACCATAGCCGGGATGGATCGCCTGCGCGTCGGTTACCTCCGCAGCGCTGATGATTGCGGGAATATTCAAATAACTCAGGCTCGACGGCGCGGGGCCGATACAAACCGACTCATCAGCCAGCTTGACATATTTGGCATCGGCATCCGCTTCTGAATGCACGACGACTGTTTTAATGCCCATTTCACGACAAGCGCGCTGAATACGCAAAGCTATTTCACCGCGATTAGCGATCAGAATTTTTTCAAACATTTATATGCTCCGAACTTTATTGGAGTGCGGCGACGCGTCGCCGCTTTCAAGGCACAAACGAGTTTGCGCACTCCATGACGGGATTAGCCAATAACGAACAGTGGTTGCCCGAACTCAACAGGCTGACCATTCTCTACCAAAATTGCCTTGATAACCCCGGTATGATCCGCGTCGATTTCGTTGAGCAGTTTCATGGCTTCGATGATGCACAGGGTATCGCCGCTGTTCACGTTTTGACCGATGTCCACAAATTGCTTGGAACCCGGAGACGGAGAACGATAGAAAGTGCCTACCATAGGCGATTTCACGACATGCCCCTCCGCAATGGCGGGTTCGGCCTGTTCAGCAATAATTACCGGCGCAGGCGCCGATACCATTGGCGTTGCCAGAAATTGCTGCTGTGGCGCAGATGCATACATTTGTTGTCCGGCTGCAACGGTGCGCGTGATACGCACTCGTTCCTCACCCTCGCTGATTTCCAACTCGGCGATGCCGGATGCCTCTACCAGTTCAATCAGTGTCTTGAGTTTGCGTAAATCCATAATATCCTCCTGGCTTAGTTTTTATAGTGCAGCGCATATTGCACTGCGAATTCATATCCTTTTGCACCCAGACCGCAGATCACACCTACCGCAAGATCGGAAAAAAACGATTCACGGCGAAAGGCTTCACGGGCATGCACATTGGACAAGTGTATTTCAATAAAAGGGATCGCAACTGCCGCCAGCGCATCGCGCAGTGCCACACTGGTATGCGTAAAAGCGGCAGGATTAATGACGACAAACTGTGTGCCATCGGTGCGTGCCTGATGTATACGCTCAATCAGCGCAGCTTCCGAATTACTCTGGAAGCACGATAGATCTGCGCCATTCTTGCTGGCTAATGCAGCTAAAACTGCATTAATTTCTTCTAACGTGGTGCTTCCATACACTTCCGGTTCGCGGGTACCGAGAAGGTTAAGGTTGGGTCCATGTAATACAAGAATTGCTTTCATATGCGCAGTTTGCCGTAAATTCGGGGTAATTGTCTATATTTTTTACACAGATAAGCGAAAAACATCAAAGCCCGACGCGTTGCAGCGTATTCATGAATTCCGCTGCATCCTGATAACCCACAATGCGAAGATCGCTCATTTCATGCCCCTTTGCGTCAAAAAACAGGATGCCCGGCGGGCCGTACAGTCCGAATTTTTTGAGCAAATCTTTATCTGACTGACTGTTGGCTGTCACATCAGCTTGCAACACGATCACTGATTTTAGCTTGGCTTGAATTGACTGATCAGCGAAAGTAAAGCGTTCCATTTCCTTGCAGGAAACACACCAGTCCGCATAAAAATCCAGCATGACGATTTTTCCATCGGCTTGTTTCAACTTTCCTTCCAGCTCATCGAGATCCTTGATACGCAAGAACGAAAGAGCCGGCTGCGTATCCGCCTTGCAGACCGCGCAAACAGCGTCCAGTGGCCGCAGTACGTCACGCGCACCTGACAGCGCACCTACCAGGTAGGCCACACCCAGCAGCAATGCCAGCAGCCCAAATCCTTTCAACAGTTTGTGGCGGCCCCTCGCGTTATGCGGCAAACTCTCCAGCACACGCAAATAACTTGCGGACAACACCAGCAATATGCCCCAGAGCAACATTTGAACGGATGCGGGCAGCAGCGGCTGAATAATCCAGATTGCCAAAGCCAGCAGCAATACACCGAAAAAACGTTTGACTCCATCCATCCATGCGCCGGCTTTGGGCAAAAGAACACCCGCAGAGGTGCCGATCAACAACAGCGGCGCCCCCATACCCAGTGCCAGCACAAACAGTGCGACACCGCCCAGAAAGGCATCGTGCGTCTGGCCGATATAGAGCAAAGCGCCCGCCAGAGGTGCTGCGACACAAGGCCCCATGATGACGGCTGAGAGTGCGCCCATCGCAAACACACCCGACAGATGCCCGCCATGCAAACGATTGCTTGTATCACTCAACTTGCTCTGCCAGTTGCTTGGCAACTGCAGCTCATAAAAACCGAACATGGACAACGATAACAATACAAATATCGCAGCAAAACCGCCCAGCACCCAAGGTGTTTGTAATGCATTGGAAATCAGATCCCCAGAGAGCCCAGCCGCCACGCCTGCCGCTGCGTAGGTAACAGACATACCCAGCACGTAAGACAGCGAGAGTATAAACGCATGCATTTTAGTGATTTTGTGACCCCGTCCCACGATGATGCCTGACAAAATCGGAATCATCGGAAACACACAAGGGGTTAAGGCAAGCAACAAACCGGCACCGAAGAAGAAAGAAATGATCAGCCAAAAGCTGCCGTGCTTGAACAACTCGGCGATTTGTGAGTTTTCAGTTTGCGGTGCGATGTTTTCTGTTTTCTGTTTTCTGTTTTCCGGGTTTGCAGTTTGCGGCTGACCGTTTTCAACAGCTGTCGCTGGCGGTTTACGGTCGGACGGGTCGATTTTCAGCACCTTGTCCTGGCTTGGATAGCACAAACCCTGTTCGCTACAGCCCTGATAGGAGGCATTCAGCGTGATCAGACTGACGACGGCACGATCCAGCACAATTTCAACCTGAAATGGATGATGAAAAACACGGGTTTCGCCAAAATTCGGATCTTGCTTCAATTCGCCTTCGGGAAAATTGATTGCAGTGATTTTTGCAGCTTCCCCCGCCACCGTAAAATTGACTTTGTCGCGATATAAATAATAGCCCGGCGTCACCGCAAAGTTCGCCTGTAACGTATGTGCATCACGCACCTGCACGTCCAGATTAAACGCCTGATCGGGCGGCAGGAAAGTCGGTTGCTGTTTGCTGCCAAAGGCAGGCAATTTATCCAGAAAACTGTCAGCATGACTGAGCGGCGCAACAAAACAAAATAACAACAATAATACAAAACGCATATTTATTCCTTGCAGGTATTGGTTTCCCGGCTTACCCAGTCCAGATAGGCGGGCAAGCCAACCGATACAGGGACAGCGATAATTTCAGGAAGTTCGTAAGGGTGAAAGGCGAAAATCAGCGCTTCAAGCTGCGGATAGGCCGCCTGCGTCGTTTTTATCAGCAGCGGAACTTCGCTGGTCGTCTCAATTTTATCCCGCCAGCGGTAAGTCGAAATGCAGGGCGCCAACTGACTCACGCAAGCGGCAGCGCCCGATTCCACGATGTGTCGCGCCAGCTTCTCCGCTGTTTCTGAGTCTGGCAGATTAGTCATAACCAAAAGGATATCACTCATAATTTAGCGAAGCGCATACCGAGCTGCAACAATTCATCCCACACATCACCATGACGCAACCCTTTGATTATTTTATCTAATTTTGCAGCATGCCCGATCGCACGCTCAATATGGGGTAATTTCAGGCGGCGTGCCGCGTTTTCGACCAGACTTTGTTTATCTTTGCGCACCCGCATGTCGCGCATTGCATCGCGCAGACTTTCCCCGCGCTGCGTAGCGTACAACAGCTTACCCAAGGTGCGGACTTCCTCGCTGATCGCCCATAGTATCAGCACCGTAGCAGTACCCTCTGCGCGCAAGCCATCGAGAATATGCGCATAACGTGCTGTATCGCCTGCCAGCATCGCTTCCGAGAGCTTAAAAATATCATAGCGCGCGACATCCATCACGGCTTCTTTCACCTGCTCGAACGATAACACACCCGTCGGGAACAACAACCCCAGCTTCTGAATCTCCTGAAACGCAGCGAGCAGATTTCCCTCGCAACGATCGGCCAGAAATTCAAGCGTCAATTTGTCAGTTGACTGCGCCTGACGCATGAGTCTGCCGGCCAGCCAGTCTGATAGCTGGTTGCGAGGGATATCATCGGCACAGATCATCACACCATGCCGCGCAAGCGCACTGAACCATTGTGTTTTTTGTGCGGCCCAGTCAAGTTTTGGCAGGGTAATCAGGGTAAGCACGTCATCACTCATGTGACTGACGTAATCCTGCAAGGCTTGTCCGCCCTCAAGTCCCGGTTTGCCGCCCGGAATACGCAAATCCACCACGCGGCGTGTTGCAAACAGGGAAAGGCTTTGTGCGCAGTTGCGCAACTCATCCCATTTAAAATATTGCTCTGCGATCAGCGTGTCGCGCTCGGAAAAACCTGCATTGCGTGCAGCCGCACGAATGCTGTCAGCCGCCTCGATCACCAGCAATAGCGCATCGCCATACACCACATACAGCGGCTTGAGCCCTGAAGCCAGATGACGGGGAAGCGCTTCGCCGGTTAATTGCATTATTTTTCCGGCAAAATCACAGGCTTGGCGTGACTCAGGCGGCGCATGATTTGCTGAACCATATCGGAACGCATGCTCTGATACAGCGTCGCTTCCTCGGACTCCTTGGCAAGAATCTGCGTATCGTCATAAGTAAAATCGCGGCTCAGCAGCAATTCAGCAGCAGGCAGCCATTCGCGCTGCTCTTTGTCATATGCTCGCAGGGATATGCGATAGCGCAGCTGGAACTCGCTTACACGCCCGCTGCCGCCCAACGTCAGAATCTGTTTCTCCGGAAGTTCAGAGGAAATGTTCAGCACCACCTCGGCCTGCTCTGCCTTCTCGGTCAACCTGACAGAATTGGCTTCCAGATTGCGTCGCAATTCCATGACCATCGGAGATGAGGGATTAACCGCTTCAATAAACAGCGTTTTAAATGGCATTCTCGCCTCGCCGCGCAGATGAAATCCGCAAGCAGCGAGCAACGTTGCGAGCGCCAACATCATCAGCGATTTGGGCAGATGTCGAAATTGAATAACGGGTAACTTCATCAGACGCATCACTCTTCCCCTATGCAACAATGTTAATCAAGCGGCCCGGCACAACGATGATTTTTTTCGGTTGTGCGCCTGCCAACTGCTTTTGTACCGCTTCATGCGCCAGCGCCGCCTGCTCGATAAAGGCACGATCGGCATCCCGGGCAACCGTCAGACTGCCGCGCAGCTTACCGTTTATCTGAATCATCAGTTCAATTTCATTCTGCACCAGCGCGCTTTGATCGACGACAGGGTACGTCTGATCCAGCATGTCGCTGCCTGGACGCAAGCCAGACCACAAAGCCTGGCAGATATGCGGCACAACAGGGCACAACATCAGCGCAATGGCCTCCAGCGTTTCCTGTGCAACCGCGCGCCCCGAGGGGGTCGTATCGGTAAACTTGCCCAGCGCATTGAGCAGTTCCATATTCGCCGCAATGGCGGTATTGAAGGTCTTGCGACGGCCAATATCATCATCCACCTTCTGAATGGTCTGATGCAATTGCAACCGCATTGCACGGGCTGCGGCAGATAACTCACCGCCGCGATATGCGGCAACCGTACCCTGTCCGACATGGTCGTGCGTGGCTTTCCACACGCGCTTCAGGAAACGGAATGACCCCTCCACACCCGCATCAGACCATTCCAGCGACTGATCAGGAGGTGCTGCGAACATCATGAACAGACGTGCGGTGTCCGCACCGAATTCATCGATAATGGACTGTGGATCAACGCCGTTATTCTTGGACTTCGACATTTTTTCAGTGCCGCCGATAATGACAGGCTGACCATCGGCTCGCAATGTCGCACCCACCGGACGGCCGCGATCATCGTTCACAACGTCGACCTCCGCCGGGTTGATCCACAGCTTCTTGCCATTCGCCTCAAGGCGGTAAAAAGTCGGTGCAATCACCATGCCCTGCGTGATCAGATTTTTAAATGGTTCATCCAGGTTTTGGGCGCCCGCGCCGAACACACCCACATCCCGCATCAGCTTCTGGAAGAAGCGCGCATACAGCAGATGCAGAATCGCATGCTCAATGCCGCCGATATATTGATCCACCGGCAACCAGTGATTGGCGCGCTCATCCACCAGGCCAGTCGTGCAATCCGGGCTGGTATAGCGTGCGTAATACCAGGATGATTCCACAAAGGTATCCATCGTATCGGTTTCACGCCGCGCTGCAGCGCCGCATTTCGGGCAGGTGGTTTCATAAAATTCCGGCATTTTCGCCAAAGGAGAACCCGCACCGTCAGGCACGACATTTTCCGGCAAGATCACCGGCAATTGCTCATCCGGCACAGGCACATCGCCGCATTGTGCGCAATGAATAATCGGAATCGGACAGCCCCAATAACGCTGACGGGAAATACCCCAGTCGCGCAGGCGGAACTGCACCTTTTTCTCGCCCAAGCCTTTTGCGGCCAGATCGGCTGCGATGGCATCCACCGCCTGATCGTAATCAAGACCGTCGTATTTGCCGGAATTCGTGCAGACGCCCTCTTTCGTGGCGTACCATTCCTGCCATGAATCGGTGGAGAAGAGGGAAGAGGGAAGAGGGAAGGGGGCAACCTCCGCACCGGGGTTACCCTTCTCCCTGAGCGTAGCGGTCGTAGCTTCAGCTACGGGAACCGCACGGCCCACTCCTTGCGGGTGTATCCCTTCTCCTTTCTCTGTTACTACCTGCCTGATCGGCAAGTTGTATTTCATGGCAAAGCCGAAATCCCGCTCGTCATGTGCCGGAACGGCCATTACCGCGCCTTCGCCATAGCCCATCAGCACATAGTTGCCGACCCACACCGGCACTTGTTCGAAGGTTAAGGGGTGAGTGACTTTCAGTCCCGTGTCCACGCCCTTCTTTTCCATCGTCGCCATATCGGCCTCAGCCGTACCGCCGTGCTTGCAGTCTTCGATGAAGGCGGCGAGCTCAGGATTACTTTTCGCAGCGTAAGTCGCCAGCGGATGTTCCGCCGCGATTGCAACGAAGGTCACGCCCATGATAGTGTCAGCGCGCGTGGTATAAACCCATAGATTTTCTTGTTTATTATCAATAATATACGGAAATGCGAAACGCACACCGAAACTCTTGCCGATCCAGTTGGCCTGCATGGTCTTGACCTGCTCCGGCCAACCGTTCAAGGTATTAAGGTCTTGCAGTAACTCATCGGCGTACTGGGTAATGCGGAAGAAATACATCGGAATCTCGCGCTTCTCGACCAGCGCGCCTGAACGCCAGCCGCGCCCGTCGATAACTTGCTCATTGGCCAGCACGGTGTGATCAACCGGATCCCAGTTCACTGATGAAGTCTTCTTGTAGATGATGCCCATCTCGAACAAACGGGTGAACAGCCATTGCTCCCAGCGGTAATACTCGGGCGTGCAGGTGGTCACTTCACGCGCCCAGTCTATCCCGAGTCCCAGGCTTTGCAACTGGCGGCGCATGTAATTGATATTGTCGTAAGTCCAGGCCGCCGGCGGCACGTTATGCGCTTGCGCGGCGTTTTCCGCCGGCAAGCCGAACGCATCCCAGCCCATCGGCTGCATCACGTTGTAACCCTTCATACGGTGATAGCGGGAGAGCACATCGCCGATCGTGTAATTACGCACATGGCCCATATGCAACTTGCCGGATGGATAGGGAAACATGGACAAGCAGTAATACTTAGGCTTATCGCTGGTCTCGTGTGCCGCAAATGCACCGGAATCATTCCAGTGTTGCTGTGCTTGCTGTTCAAGGAAGGCTGGTTGATAGTTAGATTGCATGGTTTTACAGATCACAGCAGGTATTTTCAGATTCAGCATTATAGCGGCATCACCGATCTCCCGCGAATCGGGCTTGGTGTCATTTACTTCAGCTTCCTGTTCAAAATGAGAACTGCTCAAACAGATATATTGAAAAACAGGATATATTTATTGCATAAAAATGGACGACTTAGTAGTGGTATGTAGCTGTTTGATATAAAATCGGCGTTCATAAAATTTATTCAAAATATTCAGGAGAGGTCATTATGTCGAGCAAGCATCCCGTTATTGCGGTTACCGGTTCTTCCGGCGCTGGCACTACCACCGTTAAACGTGCTTTCGAAAACATCTTCCGCCGCGAGAAGATTTCAGCCGCAGTTATCGAGGGCGACAGCCTGCACAGCCTTGATCGCATGGCATTTCGCGCTGCTGCCGCAGAAGCTGCCAAGGCAGGTCACAACACATTCAGCCATTTCGGCCCTGAAGCCAACCACTTCGACAAGATCGAAGGCATGTTCAAGACCTATGGCGAAACCGGCATGTGCCAACGCCGTTACTATGTGCACAGCGAGGCTGAGGCCGTCCAGCACAACAAGCATTTCGGCCTGACCGACCTGACTCCCGGCGTATTCACACCCTGGGAAAATATCGAAGCCAATTCAGATCTGTTATTCTACGAAGGTCTGCACGGCATGGCAAAAGATGACGCTCAGGGAATCGACGCAAGCCGCTATCTCGACTTGGCCATCGGTGTAGTGCCTGTCGTTAATCTGGAATGGATCCAGAAGATCCATCGCGATCAGGCTGAACGCGGCTATTCTGCTGAAGCGACCGTGGATACCATCATGCGCCGCATGCCTGATTACATCAAATACATCACGCCGCAATTCACTCACACCGACATCAATTTCCAGCGCGTTGCGACTGTAGATACGTCCAATCCGTTTATCGCGCGCGACATTCCGACACCGGATGAAAGTTTTGTGGTGGTACGTTTCCGCGAACCTAAGGGTGTGGACTTCCCGTACATGCTGGCCATGATCCCCGGTTCTTTCATGTCACGCGCCAACACGCTGGTTGTGCCCGGCGGCAAGATGAGCCATGCGATGGAAGTCATTCTGGCCCCTGTCATGCACGACATGATCCAGAATAAAAAGAAATAAAACTGCCATGCCGGGTTAGATCCGGCAGCCAGCGAAGCGGGGAATCAGACGATGCGTTTGGTTCCCCGTTTTGCTGTTACGCAAAATAAAGCCAAAGGATTGTATGGATACCGTTGCAGTCATCGACTTTGAAACAACCGGAATATCGCCTGAGATGGGCGACAGGGCAACCGAAGTGGCGGTGGTAATCGTGACGGACGGCAAGATCGTCGATCATTACCAGAGCCTGATGAATACGGGTGCGTACATTCCAGCATTTATCGAAGCGCTGACCGGGATTTCCAATGCAATGGTACGCGAGGCACCGCCTGCAGCTCAGGTGATGAACGAGTTGGCGGAATTCGTCGGCGACATCCCTCTGGTCGCGCACAATGCCTCTTTTGACAGCCGGTTTCTGGATGCTGAGTGGTTAAGAATCGGCAAGCGGCGGCAACAGACATTTGCCTGTTCGATGCTGCTGGCACGCCGGATTTATCCGAACTCACCTAATCACAAACTGGGAACGCTGGTCAGCCATCTGGGCCTGCCGCAGGCTATCCGCGCTCACCGCGCCCTGGCTGATGCAGAAATGACCGCTCATTTGTGGGTCAGGATGGTGTCAGACATCATGAATAAACATGGCATTAATACCGCTCCTCATGAATTTCTCTGCACACTGCAAAAAGTTCCTAAAGCAAAAATTGCCAATTGCATCATCAGACACAAGTTAAATAATCAAATCACAGCCCAATAACCTGCGCGCGATTTTCGCTGTCAGCCACGGTTTCAAAAAACGTGTGCCGTATCACGCGCTAAAAATTAGCTCAGTTGTTGCCCATGTTCGCGTGTCGCATGGAACTGAACTTTCGGCCAGCGTTCTTGCGCCAAACGCAAATTGACCCCGCTGTCGGCGAGGTAAGCGTAGTTTCCGTCCACGTCTTTCGCCAGACGGCTCTGATTGGCTTTGACGAATTCACCCAGATGAGCCGCATCCGTGCAAGTCACCCAGCGTGCAGTTTGTATCCCGGCACGCTCGAACACCGCATCTACGCCGTATTCGGCTTTCAGACGGTGCTCGACCACTTCAAACTGCAACTGGCCTACCGCGCCAATCAATGGATTGCTGGTGTCCACCAAAGGTTCAAATACCTGAACCGCACCCTCTTCACCCAACTGGCGCAAGCCCTTTTGCAATTGTTTGGCCTTCATCGGGTCGCGCAGCCGCGCCCGGCTGAACAACTCCGGCGCAAAATACGGAATGCCCTTAAAGGTCAGCGCTTCGCCTTCAGTCAGCACGTCGCCGATCTGCAACTGACCGTGGTTGTGAATACCGATAATGTCGCCCGCATACGCCTCATCCATGCGCGTGCGTTCATTCGCCATAAACGTCACCGCATTGGCCAGCTTCATCTCTTTGCCGGTACGGCGGTGCTTGACCTTCATGCCTGAGGTGTAACGACCGGAACACACGCGCAAAAAGGCGATGCGGTCGCGATGGTTCGGGTCCATGTTGGCCTGAATCTTGAACACGAAGCCGGTAAAGGCAGGCTCAGTCGGCTGTACCATACGCACATCGGTTGCGCGCGGCAACGGGGCCGGCGCCCAATCAACCAGCGCACGCAAAATTTCACGTACACCGAAGTTATTCACACCTGAGCCAAAAAATACCGGGGATTGCTGACCCCTGAGAAACTCGTCCAGATCGAAGGACGCGCCCGCGCCCATGACCAGTTCAGTCTCGTCGCGCATGGTCTGCATCTCGCTCGGGCACTGTTTAGCCAACTGGTCGATCTCAGAACCTTGCAATATTTCGACTTCCTGACCTGCCTTAGCCTCGCCCGGTAAAAAGCGCAGCACCTGATCGTTAAGCAGGTGATACACCCCTTGAAAGCGTTTGCCCATGCCGATCGGCCAGGTCACCGGCGCACATTTTATTTTGAGAACGGATTCGATCTCGTCCAGCACTTCCAGCGGTTCGCGCACTTCGCGATCCATCTTGTTGATGAAAGTGATGATAGGCGTATTGCGCAAACGGCACACTTCCAGCAGTTTGATGGTCTGCTCTTCGACGCCCTTGGCCGCATCCACTACCATCACGGCCGCATCCACGGCGGTTAGCACGCGATAGGTATCTTCTGAAAAATCCTGGTGGCCCGGCGTATCGAGCAGATTGATGACGCAATCGTCGTAAGTAAACTGCATCACCGAGCTGGCGACGGAAATACCGCGCTGCTTTTCGATTTCCAGCCAGTCTGAAGTCGCATGCCGGCCGCTTTTACGTGCTTTCACCGTGCCTGCCATCTGGATGGCACCGCCGAACAGCAGCAATTTTTCAGTCAAGGTGGTCTTACCCGCGTCGGGGTGAGAGATGATCGCAAAAGTGCGACGACGTTTAACCTCACGAGTGACGCCCTCGGAACTCACAACGGCTTCGCTGATAGAACCACTAGCCATCTGACTAAGCCGCTGAAGCGGCAAGTCATTGGTTATGGTACGGATTTCTTCAGAAGTTTGAATCATATTTTCTATACCACAAAGCAAAAAGGCTCACCAAAATTCGGCAAGCCTTAAATTAATCAATAAAATCAACACACTATTGATTCTGCGCACTATCGCACGCGAAATTTGGTGGCCCGGGGCGGAATCGAACCACCGACACAAGGATTTTCAGTCCCTAACAAATACTGTTTGACACTGTTTAGTCGCGTTGATAGAATCGATATAAATCAACGCATTACAAGCTACATACTGGATGAAATACCAGACCTGCCGTTGATTGATATTCCCCAAAATGGGGCAAAAGTGGCTACATGGTGGCTACATGGAAAGGATCAACGATGGCAAGAGCAAAGAAAACCGATGCGCCAGACCTAGGCGAATCTCACGAACTTACTGCCGGGTTAATCGACCGCTTCACGTGCCCGACTGGTAAGCAACAGGCCTTTATGCGCGACAGCAAAGCGCCCGGCTTGCGTGTCCGTGCAACGCCTGCCAGTGCCAAGAATCCACACGGCGTTAAGGCTTTCGTGTTTGAAGCCAAGCTAAATCGCCAGACCATACGCCGCACCATTGGGGACGTTCGCGCCTGGACTATCGACGCCGCTAGGGCCGAGGCAAACCGCCTGCGGGTAACCCTTGACGCTGGCGATGACCCGCGAGAACTTGAGCGCGACAAGCTGGCCGCCAAAGCTGAAAAGCAAGCCGCCGCCGCTGCCAAGGTAGACGCTGCCAGAGTTGCCGCCGTGACCGTGGGCGAGGTGTGGGGTAACTACCTGCTGGAGCGCAAGCCGCGCTGGGGTGACTTACATTACAAAGACCATACCCGACTGAGCGCCGCCGGTGGCATCAAGCGCAAGCGTGGCGAAGGACTTACCGTGCCGGGGCCGCTTGCACCATTGTTGCCGCTGCGATTGTCCGACCTGACCGCCCCGCGCATCACGGCATGGGCCGAACATGAGGCACAGACCCGACCGACTCCCGCCCGGCTTTCGTGGAGGTTGCTGCGGGCTTTTCTGGCATGGTGCGAGGAACAGCCCGAATATGCCCCCTTGCTACCTGCCAAGAATCCAGCAAAGACAAAGAAAACCCGCGAGGCATTGGGCAAGTCTGGTGTCAAGCGCGACGCCCTACAGCGCGAGCAACTGCCCGACTGGTTCAACGCTGTACGCCAGACCAGAAATCCAACCATTGCCGCCTATTTGCAAGCCCTGCTACTTACTGGCGCGAGACCCGGCGAACTGCTGGCGCTGCGCTGGGATGATGTAAATATGGCATGGCGTGGCCTGACGATTCACGACAAAGTAGAGGGCGAGCGAGTGATACCGCTGACGCCTTACGTTCACCACCTGCTAACGGGCCTGCCCAAGCGTGGCGAATGGGTTTTTGCTGGCGCTGGTGACGATGCACTGACCCGGCCAGCAAAAAATCTGGCGACAGCTTGCGCGGTGGCTGGTGTTGACCATGTATCTATGCACGGTTTGCGCCGTTCATTCAAAAGCCTGACCGAGTGGCTAGAGATACCCGCTGGCGTTGTGGCGCAACTGATGGGACACAAACCCAGCGCGACTGCTGAGAAGCATTACACCGTGCGTCCGCTTGATTTGCTGCGTGTTCACCATGAGCGCATAGAGGCATGGATTCTGGAGCAGGCCGGGATTAAATTTGACGCCAAAGCAGAGCCGGGTAAGCTGCAACTGCTGGTTGGGTAGTTTTGCATAGCAATCGATTTGGCCCCGCGCATTAAGTCATTGTGCTGTCGGCTGGTGTTGAACTAAAATGGCCGTGCGTGCGCCGGAGTGGAAACATTCCTGACTTGATGGAAAGTCATCAACCCGAAATGGGTGTCCTCCCCTGCTAAGGGAGTTCCGCAGACAAGTAGCAAACGGTGGTTTTCAGTTCGGATTGTCCGAAGTGGGGACCGTGTTTGGATATGGTCAAACGGAGCACGATATGCGTCACACCGCACCCGCAAGCGCAGTCACAAATCAGACTGCAAAC
>JAPLQK010000038.1 GCA_026399735.1 Pseudomonadota bacterium | reverse complement strand
CAGCGCGATCGTCTGGCAATTTTTGCTGAATGGGAAGCGCACTGGAGTCAGCAGTGGTTGTCGCAATTGGGATTGCGCAGCGAATCAGTGAAGATGAATACGGGCGCGGTGCAGGGATACAACACGATAGCTTACCCGGCTGCCAGTTATGCGGCCTTCAATGCCGCAAACCGTCAGACGACGGACAACAACATCGATATCACCGCGTTGACGCGATACACGCCTGATGAGCGTAAAACTTTTGAATTTGGCTTTGCACAAAAGACCCGCTCGCCTAACCTGTATGAACGATTTGCCTGGTCAACCAATAATTCTATGGCAACGACCATGAACAACTGGTTTGGTGACGGTAATGGTTATGTAGGTAATCTCAATTTAAAACCTGAAGTGGCGCGTACCTTGAGCGGATCATTCAGTTTGCATGACGCAAACGGTCAGGAAGTGAAATTTGCACCGTATTACACAAGGGTGCAAAACTACATCGACGCGGTGTCCTGTGCTTCGGTCGGTCTGGTTTGTCCAGCTCCTGTAGCAGGATTTCTCAACCTCAGTCTGTCTAATCAAAGCGCACGTCTGTATGGTGCAGATATTTCTGCTCGCCAGCCGATTGCCGAGGCAACTGGCTATGGCAGCTTTGCAGCGAAGGGTGTGTTGAACTATGTGAACGGCAAGAATCTGACCACCGGGGATAACCTGTATCACATCATGCCGTTGAATGCGAAACTGGCCATCGAGCAAAAACTGAATAACTGGACGAATGCCGTCGAGGCGCAACTGGTCAGTGCTCACACCAATGTTCAGGCAGTACGCAACGAACTTAAATCCGGTGGCTACAGTGTGCTCAATCTGCGCAGCAGTTATGACTGGAAGCAGTTGCGCTTTGATGTCAGTGTCGAAAATTTGCTCAACAAGTTCTACGTCGATCCGCTGGGCGGGAGTTATCTGGGGCAGCGTACCATGGTTGCAGGTGTTGGTGTTCCGGGCATGGGCCGTTCGGTTAACGCGGGCGTGACGGTGAAATTCTGATTGTGGTCGGCAGGAGTGAGCTGTTCTGGATTAACGAAGTGATAGCGCACGCTATATTAGCAAAGGCTTAAATTCTTGCTAAACCCCTACGTTGTGTAGTGTATAATTTATCCCGGTTCAGTTTTGTAAATCTACCCATTTAAGGAAAAAAATATGAAATCTTTCATCGCAAGTATGGCAGTAGCAGGTTTGATGGTGGCAGGTACGGCAATGGCGGTAGATATGCCGGCCGATGGCAAGGCAAAGTGTGGATCTTGCCATGCAATCGATAAAAAAGTAGTCGGTCCGGCATGGAAAGATGTTGCGGCCAAATACAAGGGCAATAAGGATGCAGAGAAAACACTGATTGCCAATATCACCAAGGGTGGGCAATTCGGCTGGAAAATGGCCAATATGCCTCCTAAAGGTTTGGGTGCTTCAGATGCACAGATCGCTGCTTTGGCAAAATTCATCGTTGAATTGAAGTAATTCGATTTGCCATGGACAATAAAAAGCCGACGTAAGTCGGCTTTTTATTGTCCATACCATTGCAGGCGCTCTATGATTTCAACCGTATCATCGCCCCCGGGCATCGCTCCAGCGTAATTTACACCGGTCATCGCCGGTGTAATAAGTTTCGCCGCTTCGGTGCATCACGCAGTAAGCGGGGGATACGATGGTTTCATCGAAGGTAAATCCCGTGGGAATGTGGGTGTATTCGAACAAAACACTGCGAATAATCTTCGAATCCCGGCAAATGTATGAACCCCATGAAATCCAGGCGGGGCCGATAATCTCAACGCCTGCTTCAAGACACACGCCGGAGTCGATGTAGACGGGGCCTTCGATCTTCACGTGGTCCCAGTCGATACGGGTATTGATTCCGACCCATACGCCGGGACGCACCTGTGTGCCGGGCATGTGCATATGCTCGACTTCGCCTTTCAATACGCGCTGCAGCACATTCCAGTATTCAGATACATGACCGATGTCGATCCAGTTAAATAAATGCTTCTGGGCGTAGAAAGGCAGCCCCTTTTCGACCATCAGCGGGAATAGCTGGCTGCCGATATCATATTGGGTAGCGGGCGGGATGTAGTCCAGCACTTCCGGTTCAAAGATATAGATACCCGTGCTGGCACAATTGGAGCGCGCCTGTTCCTGAGTGGGTTTTTCCTGAAAGGAGATGACAAGCCCCTGATCGTCGGTTTCCACCACGCCATAATTGCTCACTTCGTTGTGAGGGACTTCCAATGTGACAACGCTGGCCAGCGCCTTTTTGCGCTTGTGTTCAAGTACCGCAGCGTTGATATCCAGATCGATCAGCGCATCACCGCAGATGACCACGGTGGTCGTGTCGAAAAATCCGCCGAAATCCTGAATCTTGCGCATCCCGCCGGCTGTGCCCATGGGTCTGGAGACGATTTCACCATATTCATATACGCCTTCATATGAATAACCGATGTTCACGCCCCAAAGACTGCCGTTTCCGAAATGGTTTTCAATCCGCCAGTGTTTATAACCGACATTGACCATGATTTCCTTGATGCCGTGTTTGGCCAGATGCTCAACCAGATACTCCATCACCGGTTTTCCCAGAATGGGAATCATTGGTTTGGGCAAATCCTGCGTGAGCGGGCGAACGCGCAAACCGTCACCGGCGGCCAGTATCATCGCTTTGATTTTTTTCACATCGCACCTTGATTGTAAAGTTGCATGCAGGGCAGTGGTTGCCGCTTAATGCGGGTGGCTGAATGGCCTGCCGGAATTATAAAATACTTTACGATCGTATATCCATGTTCGCTTTATGATCCTGATTCAAAATGCTTTGTATGCACTCATCGGTAAATTCAACTTTAACTAATAAAATCATATAGTTATATTTTATGATGAAAACTGCTTATGCAGGATTACGGCAAAACTCGTAAAATGACTGCCTCTTTGTTTGGTTTTACAGCTCAAGTCATGACGATACGTACCCGTTTTGCTCCCAGTCCGACCGGTTATCTGCACATAGGCGGCGCACGCACAGCCCTGTTTTCCTGGGCTTATGCCAGACGCATGGGCGGCATATTTATTTTGCGCATTGAGGATACCGATGTGGAGCGTTCCACACCGGAGGCGGTGCAGGCGATTCTGGATGGGATGTCCTGGCTGAATCTGGGTCACGACGAAGGTCCTTTCTATCAGATGCAGCGCATGGATCGCTACAAGGAAGTGCTGGCCCAGTTGCTGGCGGAGGGGAAGGCTTACTACTGCTATACCACGCCGGAAGAGCTGGAAGTAATGAGGGAGGCGATGCGTGCCAAAGGCGAAAAGCCGCGCTACGACGGGAGATGGCGCCCGGAAGATGGCAAGATTTTGCCCACGCCGCCGGACGGTGTTGTGCCGGTGGTGCGCTTTAAAAATCCGCTCGATGGCGCAGTCGCATGGAACGATCTGGTCAAGGGCAGGATCGTGTTCGAGAACAGCGAGCTGGACGATCTGATCATCGCACGTTCGGACGGCACGCCGACCTACAATTTCTGCGTGGTGGTGGACGACTGGGATATGAAGATCACCCATGTAATTCGCGGCGACGATCACGTCAACAATACCCCGCGTCAGATCAATATACTGAAGGCGTTGAATGCAACGGTGCCGCAGTACGCTCATCTGTCGATGATCCTGGGCGACGATGGCACCAAGCTATCCAAGCGCCACGGCGCGGTCAGCGTGATGCAGTATGCCGAGGATGGCTATTTGCCTGAGGCGGTCATCAATTATCTGGCGCGGCTGGGCTGGTCGCATGGCGACGAGGAGGTATTTCCGGTTGGGCAATTCGTCGAATGGTTCGATCTCGATCACATCACCTCGTCCGCGGCTCAGTTCAATAC
>JAPLQK010000046.1 GCA_026399735.1 Pseudomonadota bacterium | reverse complement strand
TTTTCGGCCAGACTCGCGACCGCATCCACGCCTTTGAACTGCCAGCGCTCCATCCCGGCCAGCGCGTCGATACGCGCCACGTCATAACGTGACAGGCGAATCTCATCGCCGGGCGTTTTTCCGTCGAATAGCTCGATCAGCGTGCGCGCCAGCGGCTTGATGCGTTCAGCAGGCACATTTACCCGCCCGCCCTCGGGCAGTTGCAACTCGATCGCCTCGTCATCCTTCATTCTGTCCAGCAAGATCGCATCCAGCCAGCGCGGATCCACCTTGAACAACTCATGCAGCAGCGGGGCCAGGGCCAGCCGCTGACCATTGACCACGATACCCATGTTCAGGCTAAACCAGCCGTCTTCCTGCTCATCAAACTCGCCGACCCAGGCCTCCACCTCCAGTACATGATGCCGGAAGCCCTGAGGAATGACGATCTCCCAGCCTGCCGCCTTCATTTCCGGAATCGCCATTTTCATGAACTGTGGCCATGCCTTCTCGTTCTCAAGCCCGTACATGGCCTGATCGGGCGTCGCCCCTGCCATACCGAAACGCGACATTTCCTCCAAACCATAACGTGCGAGCGACTGAACAAAACGCTGTTCCTGTTTCAAATCACGCTTGACTCGCACGGTCTCGCCATTTTGCAAGGATACGAATTCGCCGGGATGATCGGGCGGCAAAATCGCCTCGCCATAACGAAACTCGACACAGGCCCAATCGCGCACTTGCGTGCCGAATCCATAGCCGCGAAAACGTCCCATATAGGCGGGCAATGAAGTGTCCAGCAACAACACCGGTACTAGTTTAGCTTCCAGTGCGCGCAAACGGGCGGTCGTCGGAGCCGGCAAATCAGGCACCATTTCACGCAACATCTCGGAGACCACCGGTACATCGATTTCCCGAAGCGGCGGCATGCTCAACAATTGCGCGATTTGCGGCGGCGTCTGGGCCAGTTTCAGCAGACCGATTTCGCCAGCCGCCGCATCCAGATACCAGGTCGCCTCCGGCAATGGCAGTACCACCACTGTCGCACCGCTGCGAATAATCTTCGGCACCATGCGCCCGGATTCATCTGCACCCCAGTCAAGGCGGGCGTCTCTCACACAGCCTTGTTTCAGGCGGGTCGGAGATGACAGCACATAGCGATTACCCGCCACGCGTTCCATGCAAAAAAATCGCCCGCTCTCCAGCAGACTGGTCAGAATCTCATTGCCCTGTTTACCCAGCAGAATATTGCCGTCGAATTTTTCGCGTTGTTTCCACAGCAGTCGCAAAATCGGCAAATCTTCGTCGGTGACAAAAAGCGGCGGTTTGATCAGCGCGCGCTCGACATTGCTCCACTCTTCAAGCTGCCCCAGCAAAGCACCGTCAGCCGACAGGCGCGCCTTATACGTGCCGACAAAATAACCCTCAGAATTCAACGACTTCAGCAGCACGTAACATAAATGCTCTGTTCTCTGCGCGGGCTTGGGTTTTTTCTTGGCCGGTACCGCCTGGGCCTTGCGGAACGCTTCGACCCATTCGAGCAAGGCCGGATTTACAACCGGCGTACGCGGCAAGGACAATGCCGACAGCAACACGGCCGCCGTATGTTTGCACTTGTATCCGACCGGGCAGCTGCACATCGGCCTCATACCCGGCGTATTCGACAAATCATTTTCGAAGAAAATCTGTACGGCATAGGGCTGCTTGGCCGTGCCTTTCACCAGCGCCGTAATTTTGTCAGACTGAACCGTCAATTGAGTGATCGAATTCAGGTAAGCCTTGGCCTTGTGCAACTCATGCATGCTGTACCAGCGGGTTACATCGGCGAGCGTATAGGTCTTGGCAAGTGACATGGCGTGATCGTTGGGTTTTAAACCGCACAGAAAAACAATTGCGGATTATAGCGCGCCACGTGTGACGAGGGAGAACTAAGAAAGATATTTGCTAGTGGGGAATGGGGAGGGCTCGTGGCTCGTGGCTCGTGGCTCGTGGCTGGTGGCTCGTGGCTGGTAACAAGTGTGAAGGGAGACCCCCGCAAGGAGTGGGTCGTGCGATTCCCGTAGCTCAAGCTACGACCGCTACGCTCAGGGGCAAGGAACAAGGGACACATGCTACAACTACAGACCTGAGTCCGTACGCTCTACATGCTGCTACGGGCAGGGGCCTATATCTTTCGGCCTATGCATTCTGTCATATATGCATGACGGGGTTTTGCGAGTAGGGTGTGAACTATATTTTTTCGACTCCTGCATCTATAAGTCGAGTTTGACTCGGATATCTCCCGGTGTGTCAGAATTGGTTGGCATCGCAGGTGTGTTTCACGATTTCATTACTTACAATTGAGGTGCGCTAAAATGACGCTGATGATTGATAACA
>JAPLQK010000051.1 GCA_026399735.1 Pseudomonadota bacterium | reverse complement strand
CTTCGCGGGAATGACGGCGCCATTTAATTAGCCGAAGCTGCAAACGTAGTTGACGACGTCATCGGCTTCAATTACGAAGCTGCCGTTAGCCGGAACCGAAAATTGGCTGCCTTCGCCATAAACGGAAAATTCAGTTGCGTCACCCAGTTTTACGCGGCAAGTGCCTGAGGTGATTTCCATGACTTCGGGCACGCCCACGTTAAAGGTGAGGGTGCTGGGCAGAATTACGCCGACAGTCTTGCGTGTGCCATCACTGAACAGCACCGAGTGCGAGACGCATTTGCCGTCGAAGAATACATTGCCCTTTTTAATTACGCTGACATGATCGAATTGCGACATTTTTTATTTCCTTTGTGTAGGTTCGCAGGCTTTGACGCCTTTTTGATAGCTTGAATAGATATAGACCGGAATGCCAAGATCGCCAAGATGATGCTCGATCAGCGGCTTGACATCCTGCCAGTTGAGGCCGGTAATACCGCAGGCCAGGCGCGGCAGGCCGACGCTGGTCACCTGCTCTTTTTGCAAAAATGCACGCAAGGCATGTAATGCATGATTGACGTGGGAGAGGCTGGCGTGTCCGGGATGGCTGCCGTGATCGTATGCGCCATCCTGCGTGAACAGGCTGACGATATGTCGCCCGTCAGGACTGGTCCAGTCCCACAGGCTGCCTGACTTGGGATGCCGGGTCTGGCAATGGTGACGAAAATCCTTGTACATCGCCGGCATGCGTTCGCGCAGTTGCAGGGCCAGGCCGTGATGAAAGTCATCGTTGGGCGCGACACCCTGGACGATGGCTTTTGCACCGCTGAACAATATATCCCCGCTCAGTTCATGAATCATGACAACCCCCGTTTACAGTGATCTGTTTTCCGTTGTGTTGTTACTTCTGGTGCAACTTCGCCGCGATGCGCAAACGCAGGGCGTTGAGCTTGATGAAACCTGCCGCATCTTTCTGGTCGTAAGCACCCTTGTCGTCTTCGAAGGTGGCGATGGTCGGATCGAACAGCGAATCGGTCTTGGAGTCGCGGCCCACCACGATCACGTTGCCCTTGTACAGCTTCACGCGTACCCAGCCGTTGACGGTTTTCTGGGTCTGGTCGATCAATGTCTGGAGGGCGATGCGTTCCGGCGCCCACCAGTAGCCGTTGTAAATCATCGACGCATAGCGCGGCATCAGATCGTCCTTCAGATGCGCGACTTCGCGATCCAGTGTGATTGATTCGATGGCGCGGTGCGCTTTCAACATAATCGTGCCGCCGGGGGTTTCGTAGCAGCCGCGCGATTTCATGCCGACATAACGGTTTTCGACCAGATCCAGACGGCCGATACCGTGTTTGCCGCCCAGTTCATTCAGCTTAGCGAGGATTGTTGCCGGACTCATGGTGACGCCGTTCAGCGCGACGATGTCGCCGCTCTTGAATTCGATATCCAGATATTCGGCGGCATCGGGGGCCGCTTCAGGCGATACCGTCCAGCGCCACATGGAATCCTCAGCTTCGGCCGCCGGGTCTTCCAGATGGCGGCCTTCGTAGGATATGTGCAGCAGATTGGCATCCATCGAGTAAGGCGAGCCGCCTTGTTTGTGTTTCATCTCGACCGGAATGCCATGCTTTTCGGCATAGGCCATCAGTTTTTCGCGGCTCAATAAATCCCATTCGCGCCAGGGAGCAATCACCTTGATGTTCGGGTTCAGCGCATAGGCGCCCAGTTCAAAACGCACCTGATCGTTGCCCTTGCCGGTCGCGCCATGCGAGATCGCTTGCGCGCCTGTCAGGCTGGCGATTTCGATCAGGCGTTTGGCGATCAACGGCCGTGCGATCGAGGTGCCGAGCAGGTATTCGCCTTCGTAGACGGTATTGGCACGGAACATCGGGAACACGAAGTCGCGTACAAATTCCTCGCGCAAGTCGTCAATGTAAATATTGGAAGGCTCAATGCCCATCTTCAGCGCCTTGGCGCGCGCCGGTTCCAGTTCTTCGCCTTGCCCTACATCGGCGGTGAAGGTGACTACTTCGCATTGATAGGTGTCTTGCAGCCATTTGAGAATGACCGAGGTGTCGAGACCGCCGGAATAGGCGAGAACTGCTTTTTTGATGTCGCTCATAATATAACCTATTGATTAATTTGAATTATTTGTTTTATTGCGTATCTTGTTGTCGAATCTGGCCTTGTCGATTACGAAGCGCTGATGCGTACCCTTTGCAATTAAATCCACCCCGTCGTGCGCGGAAACGGCAAAAGTCAGTTTACGGCCTTCAACCGCGACCAGTTCTACGGTGGCGGTCACCGTCAATCCCGGCGGCGTCGCGGCCTCATGGCTGACATCGATATGCGTTCCCAGCGACTGCTCCAGAGGCCAGTCCAGATGCGGTTTGATGGCCATAATGCACGCCCATTCCAGGAAACCCACCAGGTAGCCGGTGGCGAACACTTCCGGCATCGCGAGGAATTCGGGTGATTCCGGGTACAGCGCCGGCACCGTCTTGTTTACCGGCACCAGAAACTTGTGCTCAAAGCGTATGCCCGGTTTCAACGTTTCTTTCATATTTAGTGCTTGATTTAACTGGCTATTTTACCTAACAGCAGGTATTCCATAAGCGCTTTCTGCACGTGCAATCTGTTTTCCGCTTCGTCCCATACCACGCTTTGCGGGCCATCCATTACCCCGGCGGAAACTTCTTCGCCGCGATGTGCGGGCAGGCAGTGCATGAACAGCGCGTCTTTTGCTGCGACCGCCATCATGTCTTCATCCACTTGCCAGTCGGCGAAGTCTTTCATGCGTTCTTCGTTTTCCGCTTCGAAACCCATGCTGGTCCATACGTCTGTCGTCACCAGATCGGCGCCGCGTGCGGCTTCCATCGGGTCGGTAAATTCTTCGTAGTGATCCTCGCCGAATAAACCGGCGCGTTCCGGTTCGACTTCGTACTCCGGCGGTGTTGAAACATGCACGTTGAAATCCAGAATCTCGGCGGCCTGCAGCCAGGTGTTGCACATATTGTTGGAATCGCCGATCCACGCCACCGTCTTGCCCTGAATGCTGCCGCGCTGCTCGATATAGGTGTAGATGTCAGCCAAAATCTGGCAGGGGTGATATTCATTGGTCAGGCCATTGATGACCGGTACGCGCGAATGCGCCGCAAAGCGTTCGATGATGGATTGCTCGAAGGTGCGGATCATCACGATATCCGACATGCGCGAAATGACTTGCCCTGCGTCTTCTACCGGTTCGCCGCGTCCCAGTTGGGAATCGCGGGTGTTCAGGTAGATCGCCGAGCCGCCCAGTTGTTGCATGCCGGCCTCGAAAGACAATCGGGTGCGGGTGCTGGCCTTCTCGAAAATCATCACCAGCGTGCGGTCCGAAAGGGGCCAATACTGCTGATAACTTTTGTACTTTTGTTTGATGATGCGCGTGCGTTCAAACAGATATTCCAGTTCAGAGCGAGTTAGGTCTTTGAATTGCAGGAAATGTTTTACTGCCATGATGTGTTCCAATCAGGATTGCAAAAAATCTTTAATGAGCGGGCAGAGGATATCCAGTAATTGCTGCGCTTCCGTCTGTGACATCACCAGCGACGGTAACAGGCGAACCACATTGTCGGCGGTGACATTGATCAACAGGCCGCGTGCCAGCGCCTGTTTAACCAGATCGCCACAAGGTTTGTCCAGTTCCACGCCTATCATCAGCCCCATGCCGCGAACTTCACGGAATCCTTTTACATTCTGTAAGGCGTCAGTGAAGCCCTTGCGGATAAATTGCCCCAGTTGTTCTGCGTGCGCCAGCAACTGATCTTGCTCGACAATATTCAGCGTGGTGAGGCCTGCGACGCAGGCCAGCGGATTGCCGCCGAAAGTCGAGCCATGATTGCCCGGTTTGAATGTGCCGAAAGCCGGGCCTGCCGCCAGACAGGCGCCGATCGGCACGCCTGACCCCAGTCCTTTTGCCAGTGTCATCACGTCAGGCAGGATGCCAGTGTGCTGATGGGCAAACCATTTTCCGGTGCGGCCGATGCCGGTTTGTACTTCGTCCAGCATCAGCAGCCAGTTATGTTGGGTGCAGATTTCACGCAACTGTTGCAAATAGGATGCGTCCGGAGTGCAGATACCGCCTTCGCCCTGAATCGGTTCGACCAGTACCGCAACCACGTCGGAATTGTGCTGCGCGACGAGACGAATCGCTTCCAGATCATCGTAAGGCACGCGTACAAAACCGGTGACCAGCGGTTCGAAACCTGCCTGTACCTTGCGGTTGCCGGTGGCGGAGAGCGTGGCCAGTGTGCGCCCGTGAAAAGATTTCTCCATCACGATGATGGCCGGGAATTTAATGCCCCGGTTATGACCGTGCAGACGAGCCAGTTTTATCGCAGCCTCATTGGCTTCGCAACCGGAATTGCTGAAGAACACTTCCTGCATGCCGGACAAATCGCACAGCTTGTCAGCCAGCAGTTCCTGTTCAAGCACCTGATACACGTTGGAGCAATGAATGAGCGTGCCGATTTGTTTTGTCAGCGCGGCGGTGAAACGCGGATGCGCATGACCCAGTGTGTTCACGGCAATGCCGGATAATCCGTCCAGATAACGGTTTCCTTCGCTATCGAACAGCCAGACGCCTTCGCCGCGAACAAATGCGACAGGCTGGCGAGCATAAGTATTCATTAGATGTGACATACGGTACCTTAAAAAACAGACGGCGGGGCTAGCCGCCGTTTAGCCAAATAAATTCTGCCTGTGAGAAGGCGTATATTGAGCCAAACAGCCCCGTCTAGGCAAGTGAAACCGCCAAAATTGCGGCTACAAAGCAAACAAGCCGACATTTCTGTCGGCTCGTGGGCATTGCATCAAAGCTTCAGGGCAATTAAGCCATTGCCTTGATAGCAGCAGAAAGACGGCTCTTATGGCGAGATGCCTTGTTCTTGTGGATGATGCGCTTGTCGGCGATGCTGTCCACGGTGCTGACTGACGCTTGATACACGGTCTGAGCTGCGGCTTTATCGCCGGCTTCGATCGCTTTGATCACTTTCTTGATCGCAGTGCGCAATTCGGAGCGCAAGCTGCTGTTGTGAGCATTTTGTTTTACTGCCTGACGAGCACGTTTACGGGCCTGTGCGCTATTTGCCATGAGACTACTCCTTGAAATTCAGCTTGCTGGAAAGGGGAACATTCTACTAGCTTACCCGGGCTTGTGCAACTATTTATGGATTGCCAGGTTTTTCATTGTTCAGCGGTGGATATTGGACAATGAAGTGAACAATTTTTTCAAGTTGGCATGCGGAAGTTAAAGCAGCAGTGCGTGTAATGGTATTATATCAAATATATACAAAATACGGCCGGTTTCAACGGATTGGGTCTTGAACGCTGACCATGTGGAAGGATAATAAAATGATTCGTAATTTGAAAGAATGGGTAATTCTGGGTATTACACTGGATGGTGAAGAGTTCGTTTATCCCGACTGGGCGGAGCGACTGTGCGGCATGCTGGCGCAACAATCAGGCAGCAATCGCCTGAGTCACTCGGATTATCTCTATCCTACCCATATCGATGGCTTGCCCGCAGTGGTGCTCAATGCTGATCTGGAACAGGTTGATCTCGAGTCCTACAACCTTGTGCGCCAATTTGCACAGGATAATAATCTCAAGGTGCGTTCAGGCAGAACGCCCGAACAGTTATCGGCTACCAGTAAACACCCTGCATTGAATATCGACCGTCGTGATCTGTGTGCCCGACGCGGTTCATGATTGTCTGAAGCACGCATGAATTTACTCAAGTCGTTAGCGACCCTCAGCGGTCTGACGCTGGTGTCGCGGATTTTAGCCTTCGCGCGTGATGTG
>JAPLQK010000078.1 GCA_026399735.1 Pseudomonadota bacterium | reverse complement strand
CAACAAGTTTGTGGTCGACGGACTGCGCAATAAAGGGGCCGTTTTTATCGAGGAACTGGACGATGTTCCCTCCGGCAGCATCCTGATTTTCAGCGCGCACGGCGTCTCTCAGGCGGTGCGCCGCGATGCCGAGACGCGCGGCCTGACCGTATTCGATGCGACCTGTCCGCTGGTCACCAAGGTGCATATCGAGGTGTCGCGGCAGCGCAGCCAGAACAAGGAAATCGTCATGATCGGCCACAAGGGACACCCTGAGGTGGAAGGCACGATGGGGCAGGCCGACAGCGGCATGTATCTGGTGGAATCCCCGGAACAGGTAGCCCTGCTAACTGTTCGCGACGAGCAGAATCTGGCTTATGTCACGCAGACGACACTGTCGGTGGACGACGCAAGAGATATCATCAGCGCGCTGAAAAACCGTTTCCCGTTCATCACCGGCCCGAAAAAGGACGACATTTGCTATGCCACGCAAAACCGCCAGGATGCGGTCAAGCTGCTGGTTACTCAATGCGACATAGTGGTGGTGGTCGGCTCGCCGAACAGCTCGAACTCCAACCGCTTACGTGAAGTCGCCGCGAATGTCGGCGTACCGGCCTATCTGGTGGATGATGCCGACGGATTGCAGGCGACCTGGTTCGACGGAAAGCTTCACGTGGGCGTTACGGCCGGTGCCTCCGCCCCGGAAGTGCTGGTGCAAGGCGTCATTGCCCGATTGCAGCAATTTGGCGCTGAACAGGTCACCGAATTACAGGGCATCACTGAGAATGTCGTGTTTCCGCTGCCAAAATCGCTGCAAATAAATGCAATCTGAGTTTCTGATTATCGGTGGCGGCGCAGTCGGCTTGACCAGCGCGCAAGCCTTGCTGCGATCGGGCTATAAAGTCACACTACTTGAGCGCGGCACCACAGGTCAGGAAGCCTCATGGGCCGGCGGCGGCATCATGTCTCCGCTTTGCTCCTGGGATTATGCCGAATCCGTCACACGCCTGACCCAGCGCAGCATGGGCATGTTCGATGATGCCATGGCCAGCCTGCATGCAGCCACCGGCATCGACCCGGAATATCTGAAGAGCGGCATGCTGCTGTTGCCGCCCTGCAAAAATGAACTCGCCACACAGTGGTGCACCGATCATCAGGTTCAATTGCAAGCTGTCTTGCTGAATGATTACCTTCCCGGCTTGCAGGGCGACGGACTGCTGATGCCGGACATCGGACAGGTGCGCAATCCTCGCCTGCTCGCGGCCCTGCGTCAACACGTCACCATGCTGGGCGGCGTGATTCTTGAGCATCACGAAGTGCAACAGTTTGAAATGACCGGCGACCGTGTGACCGGACTGCAAACCTCGCAAGGCCGTCTGTGCGCGGACAACTACATTGTCGCAGCCGGCGCATGGAGCCGGACCTTGCTGGGTGAGCACGCACTCAGTCTGGATGTGCGTCCAATACGCGGACAGATCCTGCTGTTCAAGCTCGACACGCCGCCTTTCCGGCAAATATTGCTTCAGGGAAACCTGTATTTTATCCCGCGACTTGATGGCCATGTGCTAGTCGGCAGCACGCTGGAAGATGTCGGTTTCGACAAATCCACCACCGCCGAGGCACGGATAAACCTGTTACAACGCGTCTATGCGCTGTTCCCGGATTGGCCTGCGCCGGTCAAACACTGGGCTGGCCTGCGCCCCGGCTCGACTGACAATATCCCGACCATCGGACGGCACCCGGCCCTGTCCAATCTGTACGCCAACTGCGGGCACTTCCGCTACGGCGTGACCATGTCGCTAGCCTGCACCGAACTGTTGTTAAACGAGATAGAAAACCGCCCGCAACCCCTGAATACGGACGAATATCGCTGGCTATAGTCGCCGCCTGTCAATTATAATCCGTCCACAATTGCCGAAGTAGCTCAGTTGGTAGAGCAATTCACTCGTAACGAATAGGTCGTAGGTTCGATTCCTATCTTCGGCACCAATTACCCTTCCGATAAAATCCAGCAAGGTCCACAACAAACACCTGAACTTCAGCTGATTTCATATCCAACAGCATCTTTATTGGTATCAGGACAGTAGAATCCATAAAAAATACCCGCCTTAATGGCAGGGCATATTCAGAAGCGAAGAATAATTAGTCTTTTGCAACGGGACAAGTTTCCAAACCGAAAATAGCATAAGCAGGGCAAAACCTTAAGATGCCGGTTATTAACGGAACAATGCCAATCCAACCCCAAATACCTATCGCGCCAGCCAGTGTTGAACCGATCAGCGCCAACCCAACTAATACGCGCAGTGTACGATCAAGACCACAAACATTGCGTTTCATTTTTTTCTCCTTTTGTAAAATTGAAGGGGATTCTGGGTTAAATATGCGCTCAGTGTATCCCTCAGTCAAGACAATAATGCGCCACGTCAATTGAGTAGCCTGCTGCCGACTGGCTTTTGCCGCATACCAGTAATTGTCCGACCAGAGTGCGACTGGCCGTTAAAGCCATGCAGGTGAGCAATTTTTTTAAGTATGAAACGAGTATAATTGCGTTCGGTATTCAAGTTATCTTTGAGCTTGCAAGCCTGTCTTCGCACCAGCACCAACCTTTTGAGGAAACCGCATGGCCCTTTCTCAACACGCCACACGCACTTCTGCAAAAAAATATTTTCTTTATCTGACGGCATTGTCTTTGTTGTGCCTGGCTGCCTGGTATTTCACGCGTCCCGCCCCGCTCCATGTCCAACTGGTCACCGTCTCGCGCGGCACGGTGGAAGCCACGGTGAGCAACACGCGGGCGGGCACGGTGAAAGCCTGCCGGCGCGCAAAGCTGTCCTCCCCTTCCGGCGGTCAGATTGCACATCTGCTGGTAAAAAAGGGCGAACGGGTCAAGGCCAATCAGGTTCTGCTGGAACTATGGAACAACGATTTTCAGGCACAATTGCGGCTGGCGCAGGAACAGCTGATTACCTCGCGGACTCAGTCCGTGCAATCCTGTCTTCAGGCGGAACTGGCGGAAAAGGAATTTGAACGTGCGCGCCAGTTACAGGCGAAAGGATTTATCTCCGCTGAGGGCCTGGATCAGAAAACCTCAACCGCCCGTGTCGCGCATGCAGGATGCAATGCTGCGAAGAGCCAGATCGAACAGAGCGTATCACGCATCGCCGCCGCCCATGCCGCGCTGGATCGTCTGGTACTGCGCGCGCCGTTCGATGGTATCGTGGCCGACATCAGCGGGGAACTGGGCGAATACGCCACACCCTCACCGCCCGGCATTCCAACCCCGCCTGCGATCGACCTGATCGACGACAGCTGCCTGTATGTCAGCGCGCCGATCGACGAGGTGGATGCGGCCAACATCAAGGCAGGACAGGTTGCCCGCATCACGCTGGATGCGATCAAGGGGAAATCTTTTGCCGGTCGCGTCAAACGGGTCGCACCCTATGTACTGGAACTGGAAAAGCAGGCGCGCACCGTCGAAGTTGAGGTTGATTTCACCGATCTGCAGCCCCAAGCTGGAGCGGCAGAGTCCCTTGGTGTGGGGGTTGGGGCTGGGCGGCAGCTCCCGCAATCGGCTGCTGGCCTCGCCGGCAGTAACGTGTCGCAACCGCCTACAACCGAGAACCTGCTGGCAGGTTACAGCGCGGACGTGGAGATCGTTCACACTTCACATATCAACGCGTTGCGCATCCCGACGCAAACCCTGCTGGAAGGCAAACGGGTACTGATCTACAAACCGGATGGCGTGCTCATTGAGCGCACCGTGACCACCGGCCTAGCCAACTGGGAACAAACCGAGATCACCGCCGGTTTAAACGAAGGCGACCGGATCGTGCTCAACCTCGATCAGGCAGGCGTCAAGGCAGGCGCAAAGGTACAACCGGAAACGAAATGATTGAGCTGCTAAATATCAGTCGCAGTTTCACTGTCGGCGATCAGCAGGTCACTGCGCTGCGCGATATCAACCTCAACATCGGAGCCGGCGACTACGTCTCCATCATGGGGCCGTCCGGCTCCGGCAAGTCCACGCTGCTCAACCTGATCGGTCTGCTGGACCGCCCTACTTCCGGCGTCTATCGCATCGATGGCGGTAATGTCACCGACCTGAACGACGAACAGCAGGCCCGCGTGCGCAGCGAAAAGATCGGATTCGTGTTCCAGTCATTCCATCTGGTGCCGCGCCTGTCAGCCAGAATGAACATCGAACTGCCGCTGATGCTGGCGGGCGTTGCTGTTGATCAACGTCGCGCGCGTGTCGAAGAACTGCTGAAAAATTACGGCCTGACGGACCGCGCCGATCACAGGCCGGATCAGCTCTCAGGCGGACAGCGCCAGCGCGTGGCGATTGCCCGCGCGACCAGCATGCGTCCCTCAGTACTGCTCGCCGATGAGCCGACCGGCAATCTGGATCAGACCACCGGCCGCGAGGTGATCAACCTGCTCGAACAGCTGACCGAACAAAATGTCACACTGATCCTCGTCACCCACGACCCTGCACTTGGCAGCCGGGCAAAACGCCAGTTGCACATGGTGGACGGGCAGATCGTCAGTCTGACAGAGTCAAGCAGATGAAATTCATCGATGTCGTGCAGTTTGCCGCCGCGAGTCTGCGCGGCAGCCGTGCACGCACCCTGCTGATGATCCTGGCGATGTCGATCGGTGTGGCGGCCGTGGTCGTGCTGACCGCATTAGGAGAAGGCGCACGTCGCTATGTGATCAATCAGTTTTCCTCGCTGGGCACCAATCTGGTGCTGGTCTTCCCCGGGCGCACCGAAACAGCCGGTATCGGCCCCGGCATGCTGCTGGGTCAGATTCCGCGCGAACTCTCGCTGGACGATGCACAAGCCTTACTGAGAAGCCGTGCTGTCGGGCGCATCGCGCCGCTGACCATCGGTTCGTCGCAAATTTCCCGCAACGCAAAAAACCGCGAAGTGATCGTACTGGGATCGACATACAATCTGCTGGTAATACGCCACATGAGTCTGGGACAGGGGCAATTTCTGCCGGCAGGCGATGTGCATTCCAGTGAATCGATCTGCGTGCTGGGCGCTAAAATCAACCGCGAACTGTTCGGCAATGAATCCGGGGTCGGCAAACAGATTCGTCTGGGCGACCGGCGTTTTCGCGTGATCGGCGTGATGACCAGTCAGGGCGAATCGATGGGTTTTAACACCGACGAAATCGTGATTGTGCCGGTCGCCTCGGCCCATATACTGTTCAACACCTCCGGCCTGTTTCGCATTCTGGTCGAAGCCCGTAGCCGCGACACGATAGAGCAGGCCAAGAAGGATGTGGAAATTATCCTGTTTGCCCGCCACAACGGCGAGAAGGATGTGACCGTGGTCACTCAGGACGCGGTGCTGGCGACCTTTGACCGCATCCTGCGCGCGCTGACACTGGCGGTCGGCGGCATCGCCGCAATCAGCCTGGCGGTGGCGGGCATCCTGATCATGAACGTGATGCTGATCGCCGTCTCGCAACGCGTACAGGAAATCGGACTGCTCAAGGCGCTGGGCGCACCCGCCGCGCAGATCCGCAACCTGTTTTTCACCGAGGCCGTTTTATTGTCCGGCGTCGGCAGCGCAGTCGGACTGATACTGGGGGAAGCGGGCGTGCTGGTCATCGCCAGAATTTATCCTTCACTGCCGGTCGCAGCGCCCTGGTGGGCGGTGCTGGCGGCCATCTTCATTTCGCTCGGCACCGGCATCCTGTTCAGCGTCTGGCCTGCACGGAGCGCAGCGCGTCTGGACCCGGTGACGGCGCTGGCGGGGAGATAACAGTTGAGATAAATTGCAATATGCAATAGGATGTTTACCATGAGAGTCATCACCAATCGCCGTTTGCTGGAATTTGCAGAGCTATATACCGGCGCCAGTGAACCGCTTCAGGCCTGGCGCAAGGTAATGGAAGCCGGTATCTATGGTAATTTCGCTGAACTGAGGCAAGTGTTTCGCGGGGTGGACAAGGTCGGAAATCTGCATGTGTTTAATATCGCCGGGAACAAATACCGCCTGGTCGCCTACCTGCATTTTGAACGGCAACTCTGCTACATCAAACACGTACTAACCCATGTCGAATATGACAAGGAAGGGTGGAAGAAATGAACCTGAACAATCTGCAATCTGCCTGGCAACAGTTAAATCAAACCGCCCACATCGCACCGATACGCGATGAAGCGCATTACGCCAGGATGATGCAACTGGCAGACTCGCTGGTGGATGTTATCGGTGATGCTGAACAGCATCCCCTGCTGGATTTATTGGATCTGATTTCTGAGTTGATTCGCAGCTATGATGCCGAACACTACGCCGTTCCCGATGCCAGTCCGCGCACGGTTTTGGCCTTTTTAATGGATCAACATGGGCTGACGCAGTCCGATTTACCGGAAGTTGGCAATCAAAGCGTGATCTCAATGTTGTTATCCGGCACCCGGCAATTGAACGTGCGCCAGATCAACGCACTTTCTAAACGCTTCAGCATACAACCCGGCGTGTTTTTGGAAAAACCCACAGTCCTGCACTAAACCCACGAAATCGGACTGATAGAAAATAGTGGAGAGGGATGAAACCAGCGAATCCATCATGCCGTCATTCCGACGCAGGCCGGAATCCAGCAACAAAACAGACTCCGCAAGGCGGACAAGCCCCTGATACTGTCCCGTTCTGCGGGGAATCTTTTATTATCTGGATTCCGGCCTGTGCCGGAATGACGATTTCATGCTATTCCCCGACCTGATCCGCCTGACCAGTTCCAGTTTTCTGGCCTACCGGATGCGCAGTTTTCTCACCGGTCTGGGAATTGCCATCGGCATCACGGCAGTGATCCTGCTCACTTCCATCGGCGAGGGCTTGCATCAGTTTGTGCTGGCCGAATTTTCCCAGTTCGGCACTAACCTGATCGCCATTCAGCCCGGCAAGACGCAAACCCAGGGCGGCAACGTCGGCATCTTCGGTTCGGTCAGGACCATCTCCATCGAGGATGCACAAGCACTGCGGCATTTGCCGAATGTGGAATACGTCAATCCCAGCGTGACGGGCAACTCGGAAGTGCGCGCCAATGGCAAAACCCGCCGCACCACGACCATCGGGGCAGGACACGACTTGCCGAAGGTATTGGCAAGCCGGGTGCAGATGGGCAGCTTTCTGCCCGACGATGATCCGACACAGGCACGGGCGCTGGTGGTGCTGGGTTCCAAGGTGCGCCAGGAGTTGTTTGCAGGTATAAATCCGCTGGGCAGCTATGTGCGCATCGGCGGACAACGTTATCGGGTCATCGGCGTGATGGAACCCAAGGGACAAATGCTGGGCTTCGATCTGGACGATACGGTGTTCATCCCCGCTGCCCGCGCACTGGAACTGTTCAACCGACCGGGTCTGATGGAAATTCAGTTGAGTTACAAGGCAAGCGCCGAATTGTCGGATGTGGTGAGATCCATCACGGCACTGCTCGTCGAACGGCACGGACGCGAGGATTTCACACTGATTCCACAGGAAAAAGCCCTCGAAGTGCTGGGTTCGGTACTGGACGTGATCACCTTCGCGGTAGGCGCATTAGGGGGCATTTCGCTGCTGGTGGGCGGCGTCGGCATCCTGACCATCATGACGATGGCGGTCTCCGAGCGCACCGCCGAAATCGGTCTGTTGCGTGCATTAGGCGCACAGGAGAAACAAGTGCTGATGCTGTTTCTGATTGAAGCGATGCTGCTGTCAGCCGTGGGCGGACTGGCAGGCCTTGCGCTGGGCGTGGGTATCGCGCAAGGGTTACACTGGCTGCTTCCTGCCCTGCCGGTACATACGCCCTGGCTGTTCGCCGCCCTGGCTGAACTCTCCGCCGTGGGCATCGGCCTGGCAGCAGGGGTGATGCCCGCGCGCCGCGCAGCTCGCCTTGATCCGGTAGAAGCATTGAGAACGGAATAACTGTTGAATCCTGAATCCCGAATCCCGAATCCTGACTTTTACCGCAACAGCCCCGCCAATGTCAGCATAAACAGCGTGACCATCATGAACAAAACTGAACGCCACACCAGCCGTATTGCGCATTGCATGGCCGCGTCATTTCTTTTGTCGCCTACGCCCAGTTCCGGCCTGTCTGCCAGCACGCCGTCCTGATGAATCGGCAGACCCAGGCGCACGCCTGACGCACCCGCCGCACTGGCCAATAAGATACCCGCTTCGCTGTCGGACCAGAGCGCCGCCTGTGAACGCCAGCAATAGACGGTATCCTCGAAATTCCCGACGATCGCGAAAGTGGCTGCCGTCAGACGGATCGGCAACCATGTCAGTCTGGCCGCCATTTCACACGCAAAGCCGTTGAATTTCGCCTCGCCCGATCCATCAGCACCGAATTCACCCACCCAATGTTTGCCCAGCTTGAGGCTCAGACAATAGAGCAGCGCACCCGCAGCGCCGCCCATGCCTGCCAGACTGAACAATACAAACCACACGATCACCCCGAACAGATGCTGAAGAATCTCAATCAATGACACTTCAATGGTTACGCGGGCAACTTCTTCAGCGTTCAATTCACCTGACGCGCGTCCCCGCAGCGAAGATAAAAGTGTGTGTGCTTCATCCAGACGGCCGCTGCGTAATGCCAGCTGAATATCGGTAAATCCATGGCTGAACAGGCCAAATCCCATGCAGAGATACAAAGCCAATATATTGAATAATATGGATAATATTGGATTAATGTAAGACAATCCCCAATACGCCAGCACCGTACCGACAAGCATCGGTAAAACCGCCAGCCACCAGGCTGTTTTGCCATGACTGTATTCTCCCGAATTGAAGTGATGCTGAAAATATTCCACATAACCGGACAACCAGCCGTACAGGTGTTTACGCGAACAAAGCGGCTTAAGTTGTTCAAGCAACAGCGCGGCGATCAGGGCAAACAGACTCATGGCATGACAGCAAAATGAAATAAGTCTAAAGATAGCACAGCAACAGGACGGCGGTGATAAAATCCGCACTGTACTGACTGTTCCTTAAAACAGCAGTTCAAGCCACAGAGAACTCAGAAAACTCAGAGAAAGACTGAAGTTTTCCACTTTTGACTAAATCACCTAGACAGTGACTGGAAAATTTTACACAACATTTCGTTTTGCGAGTTGATGTCCTCTGGACATCATCCCTGCTAAATTCGTTTTGCGAGTTGATGTCCTCTGGACATCATCCCTGCTAAATTCGATTGCGAGTTGATGCCCTCCGGACATCATCCCTGTTTACCCCGATTTACTCGGTTATCTCTGTGTTCTCTGTGGCCAAATGCTTTTTGTAGGCTGATGAACCCGAGTGTAGTAGTCGCACCGCCAACTTAACTTCAAATGGAGTCATTATGAAATCGAATAACTGGATACTGATCACCCTGCTGTCCGCTTCATCTGCCGCCTTTGCCGCAGACCAGACGCTATCCGGACAGGCCGTCGGGAATTCCGCTCAGGCCAGCGCACATGCCAGTGCCAGTGCAGGTCATGCCATTGCAGCCTCCGGTCAGGCGACTTTAGGCGTATCTGCAATTCCGCTCGCCATCGGCGGTGTCGTGAGCGGCACGGCGGGCGCGGTCTCCAGTCAGGCGGCACGCGGCTCCGCAACGGCTGCGACCCGTCCCATCGGCGCGCCGTTAGACATCACCGATGAAACCATCACCATCATGCCGCCAGACGAAGCGCTGAAGAATGACAATCCATCCCTGAAAAAAACGGACAAGGGCATCTGACCATAAGGAAATAACCATGAAAATCAAAGAATTACTCTGTGCCGCTCTGCTCGGAACCTGTTTGCTGGCAACGTTGCCCGTACAGGCAGGCAGCTTCAGTTCCTCATCCGCAGCC
Organism: Pseudomonadota bacterium; assembly: GCA_026399735.1. Lineage (GTDB taxonomy): Bacteria > Pseudomonadota > Gammaproteobacteria > Burkholderiales > Gallionellaceae > Gallionella. The sequence goes on along the minus strand of JAPLQK010000078.1, from coordinate 13,446 downwards.
GCAGAAATCAAATTCACGCCTGAACAGATCATCAAGTTCGCCAAACAGGTTGAAAAGACGCTGGCTGCAAAAGGCGCGCATGTCGCCATTCTGGCGCGCATGGGCCGCCCCGCCTCCGAATTGCCTGAAGGCATGCACTTCACCCATGTCGCCTTTGTGGTGTATTCACAAATCACCGCAGCGGATGGCCGAACCCTGCCGGGCTATGCGATTTACAATTTGTACCAGCAGGACAAACACCCCGATGTCAGCGATCTGGTACAGGATTTTCCGGTCGATTTCTTTGCGGGCGTCGCCGTACTGGAAGCGGGCATCATCATCCCTTCCGCGAAGTTGCAACAACGACTGCTGGATGTGATCAACTCCCCGACCTATGCCGCGTTGCACGACCCGCACTATTCGCTGATCGCCAACCCCTACACGCTGGGCCGCCAGAACTGCACCGAACATACGCTGGACGTGATCAGCGCGGCGATCTACCAGACCGGCGACATCAAGCGGATCAAAGCCAACGAGATCGCTTACTTCAAGGCGCAACCGGTTAATGTCAATCCGTTCAAACTGGCCTTGGGTTCTCTGTTCAGTTCTGAAATCTCCACGTCGGATCAACCCGATGCACCGGTCACAGCGACCTTTGAAACCATCGCAAAATTTCTGCAAAAATACGATAAAGGTGCCGAGGAAATAACCGTCACCCCTGAGCTGTAACCCAATAAAAAACCCGCCAAGGCGGGTTTTTTATTTCAAGCAGACTGCAAGACGGTGAATATTAATTGGTCAGCTTAGCCGCAATTTCAATTTCAGCGGCCGCCCAATGATCCGTGGTGCAACCTTGAAACCCGGAGCGTTCTGCAATATAGTAGGCCGCTGTTTCTACCATCCGGTAGCGTTCCTGAGCCGATGGCTGAGCAACTTCCTGTTTTGCAGCAGGCCGAGCCTTGGGAGCCGCCGCTTTCTTTACGGCAGGCTTGGTTGCAGGTTTTGCCGTTGCAGGTTCTGCGACCGTTGCTTTTTTTACCGGCGCCTTTTTGGCTGCTTTTTCTGTTTCAGGGAAAGGCCATACCGCCGATTCAATCGCTTTAACTGCCGGTGCTTTTTTGGCAACCGCTTTTTTGGCGGCTGGCTTCTTCTTTTCTTCTACCATGATAGCAATCTCCCAGATGACAACATTAATAAAAACAAATCCTTAAGCGCCGCATAATATTGCGCCATGAAGCTTCCGTCAACACATACTCAAAAAAACTCAAATTGCAAGCAATTGTTGCTGATTTATTACAAGTTACACTCCGCAGCATGCGTTTTCTCGGATCATTGCCTTGCCCGGGATAGTCTGAAACCTAGTCCTGACGCTGCCGCAGTTCGACCCGCTTGAGATATGCCTCACGGGCGATCTGCACATCTTCCAGAAAGTACGGCAACTCTTTCAGCAGCATCGCCTGCGGGCCATCGACCAATGCCTTGACTGGCACCGGATGAAAATCCACCAGCACCATGTTCGCACCGGCCAGAACACCCTGCGCGGTGACATGCATCATGTCCATGATGCCGTCGGGGGACGCCGCGCGCGAACCCACCGAGTGCGAAGGGTCCACGCACACCGGCATACGGGTCAGGCGTTTGACCACCGGCACATGCGCGAAATCGACAAAATTTCGATGCGGATCGGCCATATTGGTCTTCATGCCGCGCAGGCAGAACACCACGTTGCGATTGCCTTCGGAGGCCAGATATTCTGCCGCATTCAGAGATTCGTCCAGCGTGATGCCGAAGCCGCGCTTGAGCAGCACCGGCATTTTTGTCTGGCGTCCGACAATCTTCAGCAACTCAAAATTCTGCGTGTTGCGCGTGCCGATTTGCAGCATCACGCCGGTTGCCTCCCCGGTCAGATGCAGCGCTTCGTTGATTTCATCCAGATGAGATTCGTGGGTAATTTCCATCGCCATCACACGAATTCCATATTTTCCAGCTAATTCAAACACATAAGGAAGACAATTTTTGCCGTGCCCCTGAAATGCATAAGGACTGGTACGCGGTTTATAGGCGCCCATGCGGGTGCAGACCTGACCATTGTCGCGAAGGGCTTTAAGCATAATCTCGACATGCTCGCGATTATCCACCGCGCACAATCCGGCAAATACGTGCAAACTGTCCTGCCCGAAACGCACGCCGTTATATTCAAAATGGGTGGGGCGCTGATCGTCTTTGTGCCGTCCCAAAATACGGTATTCCTCGGATACCCGCACCACGCGCTCGACGCCGGGCAGCGCCTGCATATCCGCGATGTCCAGCTGTTTGGTGTTGCCGATCAGATAGAGCTCCGTGACCGTCACCTCCTGACCGCGCTCGACATGCACGCGCGTCTGTATGCCCGGCATGGCGGCCAGATGCGAGAGCAAGGCCTGATATTCCTGCGGCTTTTCACTCACGTTGGAACTTAAAATCAGAATCATAGGTTTTCCTTGAGGTTAGATACCAGCCGATGAGATGCACCCGGCAGTTGCACGATATCGCTGATCTTCACGTCCACGCAGGCCGGATACTTGTTGCCTGCATTCACCCAAACCGTGCGCATCCCCAGCCGCTTCGCCGCCAGCAAGTTTTCCAGACTGTCTTCGACCATCACGCATTGAGCTGGTCTGACGCGATGCCGGCGCATCACATGGCGGAAGCCGAAAAAATCGGGTTTCGGACGATAGCGCGTCTGCTCAACGGCAATAACGTCGTCGAATAAATCATTTATTTTCAATATGTTAAGAACATCCAGCGCATAGCGCCGTGGCGCGTTGGAAAAAACGATTTTTTTGCCCGGCAAACTGCGCAATACGCGGCGCAGGCGAGGTTCACGCAACACCATCTGATCCAACCGGGGAAACTGGTGCGTGTGATGCAAAAAATGATCGGGGTCGGTGCCGTGGTGGCGCATCAGACCGCTCAGGGTCGCGCCATACCGATGCCAGTAATCCTGGCGCAACGCGTTCGCCTCCGCCTCGGTCAGTTGCAGATGCTCCTGCAAATAAGCGGTCATACTTTTATTGATGTGTGGAAAAATATGCGGACTCGCGTTGTGCAGCGTGTTGTCCAGATCAAAAATCCACAGCGGGGAAGTCATTCCCAAAGACCTCTGTGCAACGTAGCGAGCGAAGCTGAGGCAAGACAAAAAATGGCGATAAACCGGAGTTTACAACTTGGTAAATGAGGATTTTGAGCCATTTTTTAACGCCGCATCAGCGAGTACAGTAGTTGCACAAAGGTCTTTTATTTGCTCTTGATCAAAGTCCCGACACCTTCATCGGTCAGAATTTCCAGCAGCAGCGCATGCTCCACCCGGCCGTCGATAATATGCACCGAACGCACCCCGCTGCGCGCCGCATCCAGCGCGGAGCTGATCTTGGGCAACATGCCGCCGGACAGCGTGCCGTCGCTGACCATTTCATCGATTTGTGCAGGGGTCAGACCCGTCAGCAGCACGCCGTCACGGTCCAGCACGCCCGGCGTATTGGTGAGCAGCACCAACTTTTCGGCATTGAGCACTTCAGCCAGTTTTCCGGCAACCACGTCAGCGTTAATATTTAAGGTTTCGCCGTCAGGCCCCACGCCGATCGGCGCGATGACCGGAATGAAATCGCCCGAATCCAGAAAGGTGATGATGGACGGATCGATCTTGTTGATGTCGCCGACCAGGCCGATATCCAGCATTTTGCCAGGCTCAGTGTCGCTTTCGAGCATCAGCTTTTTTGCACGGATAAACGATCCGTCCTGACCGGTAAGACCGACCGCCTTACCGCCGTGACGGTTGATCAGGTTGACGATATCCTTGTTGACCTTGCCCAGCACCATCTCGACCACATCCATGGTCTCTTCATCGGTAACCCGCATACCCTGGATAAAATGACCTTCCTTACCGACCCGTTTGAGCAAGTCATTGATCTGCGGCCCGCCGCCATGCACCACCACCGGGTTCATGCCGACCAGTTTGAGCAGCACCACGTCGCGCGCAAATCCTTCCTGTAATGCAGGATCGGTCATCGCGTTGCCGCCGTATTTGATCACGATGGTCTTGTCGAAAAAACGCTGGATATAAGGCATCGCCTCGGACAGCGTGCGGGCTTTTTTATCTGCGGCGGAAGGTGAAATGGTCACAAATGTACTCCTGAATTGAGATCTGCAGGCTTTTCGCCGTCAGTTAAATTGAGACGAATTTTACACCAAAATCGCCGGGCCAGAATAAAATCGGCCGCCTCCCGCCTCCGCAAAACGAAGCTTTAATGGTCCATGTGATGCATGTGGTGCATGTGTTCATCCATCGGCTTCGCTTCGGTCAGCTGTCTGACTTCGGCTTTTGCCTCGACCTTCACCATCTCATTGCCGACCTTGATGTTCAGAGTCAACGGTACGCTCTCCCCTGCCTTGAGTGGCGACTTCAGACCGATCAGCATCAGGTGATAACCGCTCTCTCCCAGAACCACACGCCTGCCTGCCGGCAAATTGATCGCCTTCACTTCGCGCATTTTCATCATGCCGTTGTCATGCGTCATGCTGTGAATTTCTGCCGTCTTACAGGCCGCACTTGAGAACCCGACCAGTTTGGCTTCTTTCACGCTGGTAATCGACAAATCTACCATCGCGGTATCCTGACCCGGTGCCGTGGCACGCGCCCACGCGCTTTCAACCTGAATATCACCCGCATAAACGCTGACACTCAGCAACATCGCGCCCAGCAGACCGCACAATTTAACGATTTTGTTCATGATTTGTTCCCGTCAGATTAAAAATGCGGATTATACGCGCCGTGTATTTATATCGAAAATACAAAAGTCGGTTTGAGGATGCGGCATTTTGCCGCACCCCGCCCGCCCTGTCTGCGATTACAATCCGGTTTATGAACCTATTTTCTTCCCTGCCCGGCCATACTCAATTGCGCCGACTGGTCAACTTGCGCAGCCTGACTGTTGCTGCACAGGCATTTACGTTGCTGGCCGTCTGGAAAATACTGGCGTTGGAACTGACATGGCTGCCGATGCTGGTCTGCATCGCAACGCTTGCGACGATCAACGTTTTCACGCTACTGCGCCTGAAAAGCAGCAAACCGGTTTCCAACCCTGAACTGCTTGCACAATTGAGCATCGATGTCATCGCACTGAGCATCTTGCTGTATTACTCGGGCGGTTCGACCAATCCGTTTGTCTCGCTTTATCTGTTGCCGCTGGTAATTGCCGCAGCCACCCTGCCGGCCCGTTACACCTGGAGTATGGCCGCACTCACCACCGCCTGCTACAGCATGCTGATGTTCTACTACATCCCGCTGCCCCACAACCATCAGGACATGAGCATGAGCATGGACATGAGCGCGGACAGCGCCTTCAACACCCATGTCATGGGCATGTGGTTAGGCTTCGTGATCAGCGCGGTGGTGGTGGCGTATTTCGTGGTCCGGATGGCCGAGGCGGTACGCAGCCGGGATGAAATGCTGGTGCGGGTACGCGAGGAAATTTTGCGCAACGAACGTATCGTCGCGCTCGGCACACAGGCGGCGGGAGCCGCACATGAGCTCGGCACCCCGCTGTCCACGATGGCCGTGGTGATCGGCGAATTGCAGCACGGCGCAAGTGAAGTCGAATTGCGCGACAGCCTGAGCCTTTTGAACGAACAGGTGCGCGCATGCCGTCGTATTCTCGACAAGATCATGCTCAACGCGCAGGACAGCGGCTCCGCCACGCTGCAAACGGCAAATGAACTGATGGCTGAAGTGCTGGATGAATGGCAGCTGTTGCGCCCCACAGCGCAATATCGATACAGCAGCGACCAGTCGGCGCCGCTCATCAGCACAGATGTCACGTTGCGTGCAGCCCTGATGAACCTGCTCAACAACGCGGCCGATGCCAGCTCGAAAACCATCGAAATCAGCGCCCGTCAGGAACGCGCCAACTTCATTCTGGAAATACGCGACTACGGCGAGGGACTGAGTGAAGAAGTCGCGCTCAAGGCAGGATCCGCTTTTTTTACCACCAAAACGGAAGGTCGCGGCCTGGGGTTATTCCTGGCCAACGCTACGCTGGAACGTCTGGGCGGCACGGTGCGCCTGTACAACACGGATGGCGGGGGTGCGACCACCGAACTCACCTTACCCATTGCGCGAGTGCAGACATGAAGCCTGATTATCCATCAGAGAAAAAAGCGCTGGGTTCTACCCCCTCCCCAACCCTCCCCCTGCAAGGGGGAGGGTATATACCCGCTGACGAATCGGCCTCGTTGCTGCTGGTAGATGATGATGAAACCTTCTGCCGTGTGCTGAGAAGCGCACTGGTCAAACGCGGATTTTGCGTAAGCGTCGCACACAGCGTGGAGGATGCCATGCCATTGGCCGTTGACAACCCGCCCGAATTCGCCGTCGTGGATATGAAAATGAAAGGCGCGCCGGGACTGGTTCTGGTCAAGGCCTTGCACGAACTCGACCCGAACACGCGCATCGTCGTGTTAACCGGCTATGCCAGCATTAACACTGCAGTTGAGGCCATCAAACTGGGTGCGACACAATATCTGGCAAAACCCGCCAATGCCGATGAAATTGTCGCGGCTTTCAGTCATCAGGCGGATGGCAATGTTATTTTCAATGCACGACCTGCCAACATAGAAAATCTGGAGTGGGAACACATCCAGCGCGTGTTGCAAGAACATGGTAACAACATCTCAGCCACCGCACGCGCGCTCAACATGCACCGCCGCACCCTGCAGCGAAAACTGAATAAACCGCCTCCCGGCAAGTAAGACCCGCTTCCCGGGTGCAGCTAGGAGCCTGTCGGGCTTGTTTCACGAGTGCGCGAAACAAGCCCGACAGGCTCCTAGATGACTAATCCGCTCGCGAAATCTTTGAATCTCTCGTATATTGCAGATTCGCAGCTTGTTAATCTTGCACAGAAACCTTTCCATGACCGCCACCCGCCTCAGGCTCACTCAAGCCATTGCCAACATCGATGCCCTGCCGGCCATGCCGGCCATCGCCCTGAAACTGATGGCGCTGAAACTCGACTCAGATGAAGGCGAAGCCCAGTTACTGACGCTGATTGAACAAGACCCGCAAATTTCAGCCAAGCTGATCAGCCTGGCCAACTCGCCCGCGATGGGCGTGACGCGCAAAGTTGGCAGCGTAGCTGAAGCGGCAATGCTGCTGGGCCTTGACCGGGTCAAAGCAGTCGCTCTTGGCATTGCGGTGATCTCGAATTTTCCGCAACTTCCCGGCTCGCACAACTTTGCCCCGCAGGATCTGTGGCTGCACAGCCTGACCATCGCCATCGCCATGCATACCCTTTCGCGCGCCATGCCAGGACAGCTTTGCCCTCCGCATGACCAGATCTATCTGGCCGGATTACTGCATGACATCGGCTATATGGCGATTCATTATCTGGACACCGCCGCAAGCAACGAATTACATCATCAGCTGCGCCTGCAACCCAGACGTCCGGTGATGGAAGTCGAACTGCAAATTCTGGGCGTATCGCACTGTTATATTGGTGCGCAACTGGCACGACAATGGAATCTCCCTGAAGAAATCGTCACCGTACTGGGCTACCATCACGCGCCCTATATTGATGAGGTATCCGCTGACAATCCGCTGGTGCGACTGGTCAATCTGGCTGAAAAATTATTGCCCAATTTCGGCATCACCGAGTACTGCGGCACGGAAATCAACGATGAGGAATGGCTGGAACTGGGCATAAGTCCGGACAAAGCGGATGAATTACGCGACAGCGTCAATGAACTTGCGATACAGGCAGCTCAGATAGCCGACATCTTCTGAAATGCGCTGTATCATTTTTCGCCTTCACAAATCCTTTATCAGCACTTACGTCAATACTTTAGTTAGAATACGCGTCTTACCAAAAAAATAATCATACAGTGCTAAAACAGGGGGGAATCACATGGGTATCGCGGTCGATTTAAAAATAAATATTAGCAAACTCAATACACTGCCAGCCATGCCGGTTATTGCACAAAAGTTGCTGGCACTGGCATTAGATACCGACGAGGGCGAAGCGCAACTGCTCAAGCTGATCGAACAGGATCCACTGATCGCCGCCAAGATTATCGGTCTGGCGAACTCCCCCCTGTTCGGTTCATCGCGCAAAGTAAATTCAGTCAGCGATGCCAGCATGCTGCTGGGTCTGACACGCGTTAAATCGGTCGCGATCGGTATCGCCACAATGTCCGCAGTGACTAAATTTCCCGGCGGACTGCTCAAAGCCAATGATTTGTGGTTGCACAGTATGGCCATCGCACTCGTCATGCGCGCCATCGCACGCGCCATGCCTGCACGCACCCGTCCTCTGGATGATCAGATTTTTCTATCAGGCCTGCTGCATGATATCGGTTACATGGCGCTCAGTTTCCTGGACACCCCTGCCAGCGATGCACTGCACAGCCAGCTGCTGGCGAACCCTGATCGTCCCGTTGTGGAAATTGAACAGGAATTGATTGGCATGACACACGGAGAAATCGGCGCAAGACTAGGCCAGCACTGGGACTTGCCGGAAGAAATCATCACCGTGATGCGCTACCATCACACGCCTGATAACGATCAGGCAAATGCGGGCCAACCTCTGGTCAGTCTGGTCAATCTGGCTGAAAGACTACTTCCTGGATTTGGCGTTGCCGAACAGACTGAACAAGCGGTCAGCGAAGAAGATTGGCAGAAACTGGGAATAGATCCGGAAAAGGCTGAAAGCATCATCGAACAAATCGCCACCATCGCCGAACAGGCACAACAACTGGCCGGAGCGGTGTAAATACTGAGTACGGCGTGATGAGTGCGGATTTCCGCATTCATCATTCAAGCAGCTGCCTGTTGATCGCACTCAGCGACCCGATAATGTCGTGAAATGCGAGACTGTATTCGTTTTCAAACAGGGTTCCGGCACCCTGATGGTCGCCCCCGTTCAGTTTTTCAATCACCACTGACGCCAATTGATGGAACTTCTGATGCGCTTCCCTCAACTTCCAGAATTCATCCATTTCGCGGAAAGCAGAAAAAGCAGCGCCGTTAATCAGATGCTGCAACTGGCAAACACCATCCTGTCCAAGCAGCACGGCACCCAACGGCTCAAGACTGACACCATGCACGTGATTGCCCAGACGGTTTTTCCACACCACATGCACCTGTGCTGCCGCGACGATATTCAGGCATTCGCGCAAACCCTGCTTGCAATCATAATCAAAACCCGACGCTGTAACTGAAGCCTGCATTTTCATTTCTCTCAGCCCGATTGGTGTTTATCCGTTATACCAGCCAGATAAAAAACAACAATAGGCCAAAAGGCCTATATATTCCGGCTTGTTGACTTAAAAAATATCGCTGTCGCATCATGTGTAAACCCTTTGTAACGTTACGACTATCGCCGACCAACGCGCAAAGACTATAATTAGCTATCATTACCATTCACGAAATCATGAAAGTCATCCTGTCATTTATCAGTTTGCTGCTCTGCCAAACGAGTTTTGCACTGCCCGTACAATTGCCGGAGCCGCCTGTTCTTGGCGCTCGCGCCTACCTGCTTTACGACTTTGCCAGCAATCAGGTATTGCTCAACCAGAACGGCAACGCACGGCAGGAACCCGCGTCACTGACAAAATTGATGACGGCCTACATTGCGTTCTCCGCCATCAAACAGGGCACGCTCAAGCCGGATCAAAGCCTGACTGTGCCGGCTGATGCCATCAAAAACACCAACGGCGAATCGCGCATGCTGCTCAAGGCCGAACAGTCGGTCACGGTGGATGAGCTGTTGCACGGTCTGATTGTGCAGTCCGGCAACGATGCGGCTAATACCCTGGCTGTCAGCATTGCAGGCTCTGAGGCCGCTTTTGTCGTATTGATGAACAGGGAAGCGCAACGTCTGGGCATGACCAACACCCACTTTACCAATCCGGTCGGCATGCCCGATGCACAACATTACAGCAGTGCATTGGATATGGCGATACTCGCAGCGGCGCTGGTGCGCGACTTTCCGGAATACTATCCGCTGTTCGGCCTGCGCGACTACACATTCAACAACGTCACTCAAGCCAATCGCAACCGTCTGTTATGGCTGGACCCTTTCGCCGATGGCATGAAGACCGGGCACACTGAAACCGCTGGATTCTGTCTGGTGGGTTCCGCCAAGCGCGACAAACGCCGCCTGATTTCAGTGGTACTGGGTGCCGATTCCGACAGCCAGCGTGCTTCAGAGAGCCAGAAACTGCTGAACTACGGTTTCCAGTCTTTCGATGCAATCCGCCTCTATCAAAACAGCCAGTCCGTCACCCGTGTTCGCGTCTGGAAAGGCACTGAAAGCCACCTTGAGCTGGGTTTCAGACGGGACTTGTATCTGACCATACCCAAAGGCCAATTTGCACAACTCAAGGCCAGCATTGAAACCCATCAACCCATCGTCGCGCCGATTACCTCCGGTCAGCAACTGGGCGTGCTCAAACTCACGCTGGCGGGTAAACCCTATGCGGAATTTCCGTTGATTGCGCTGGACAGCGTCACGCTGGCCAACGTATTTTCACGCGGCTGGGATAGCATACGGTTGCTGGTGCAAAAATACAGCCCGATATAAAGGATGTGCAGATGACGATCTATTTGAACGGACAGTACATGCCGGTAACGGAGGCCAAAGTATCCGTGCTGGATCGCGGCTTCATCTTTGGTGACGGGGTGTATGAAGTCATTCCGGTATACTCACGTCGTGCGTTCCGTCTTAGCGATCACCTGCAGCGCCTGCAACACAGTCTGGACGGCATACGACTGACCAATCCGCACAGCCTCACGGAATGGACAGAGATCGTAAATGAGTTGATCGCACGCAACGCGCCTGAAGACCAATACCTGTATCTGCACATCACGCGCGGTACAGCGATGCGCGATCACGCCTTTCCCAACCCGGCAGTTGCACCGACCGTATTCGTGATGAGCAATCCCTTGCTCACACCGGCGCCTGAGTTGCTGACCAGCGGCGTAAATGCCGTCACAGCGCAGGACAACCGCTGGCTGCGCTGCGACATCAAGGCCATTTCGCTGCTGCCCAACGTGTTGCTGCGCCAGCTGGCAGTGGATGCAGGCTGCGCGGAAACGATACTGATACGCGATGACGACTTTCTGACTGAAGGTGCGGCGAGCAATATTTTTGTGGTCAAAAACGGCACGCTGCTGGCCCCGCCGAAAGACAATCTGATGTTACCCGGCATCACCTATGACGTGATACTGGAGCTTGCCGAAGCGCACGGCATTCCGCATCAAGTGCGAAAAATTACCAAAGCAGAGCTGTTCGATGCCGACGAACTGCTGCTCACCTCCAGCACAAGAGAAGTCATGGCCATTACCCGCCTCGACGGCAAACAGGTTGGAACAGCCCTACCCGGCCCGATGTTTGAAAAAATTTATCAATATTATCAAGAATTTAAACGTGACGTGATGCGTACCCAATGAATAAACCACCTGAAATGCCCGTCATTCCCGAGTCTGAAAGTCTGGTCGAATATCCTTCGGATTTTCCGCTGAAGATCTTCGGGGCACAACATCCCGACTTTGCACAATGCGTGCTGGAAGTCGTCACCCGGCACGACCCGGATTTTGCGGCTGGAAGCATGGAAATGCGCGCCAGCAAAACCGCGAAATACATCAGCCTGACCTGCACCATCCGCGCCACCTCGCGCAAACAACTCGATGCGGTCTATCAGGAGCTGTGCGATCACCCGCTGGTCAAGATGGTTTTATGAGTTCGGAGGAGCAAAAGGAGAGGGGGGAAGAGAGAAGGGAGAAGGGTAACTGCGGAGCTGCGGTTTCCTTCCCTTCCCCCTTGAGCACCGAAGGGGCGGCCCCTTCACCCTTTACCCATCACTCCCCTTCCCTGCCGCATATACACGCCTTGGGTCTGGTTGACTATCAGCCGATCTGGGAGGCGATGAAGCGATTCACCGCCGAACGCACGTCCGAGACGCGCGATGAAATCTGGCTGGTGCAGCATCCGCCCACCTACACGCAAGGATTGGCAGGCCTGCCCGAACACCTGCTTAATCCGACTGATATTCCGGTCGTCAAAATCGACCGGGGCGGGCAAATCACCTATCACGGCCCCGGCCAGATTGTTGCCTACCTGCTGCTCGATTTGCGCCGCTGGAAGCTCAACGTGCGCGAACTGGTCAACCTGATGGAACAGTCCGTGGTGGACTTGCTAGGCTCATACGGCGTAGCGGCTCAGGGGCGGGTGGACGCGCCGGGCGTGTATGTCGGTAACGCAAAAATCGCCTCGCTGGGATTAAAGATCAGGCACGGCTGCTGCTATCACGGACTGGCACTGAACGTGGATATGAACCTCGAACCATTCAGCCACATCAACCCCTGCGGCTATGCAGGGCTGCGCGTCACGCAATGCGTAGAACTGGGCATCGCCGCAGGCATGAGCGAACTTCAGGCAGAACTGGCGCAAAACCTGATACACGGATTACAGCAACACTATCAAAGAAAGCTAACGCATGAGTGAAATAACCAACAAACAAACCGGCGCGGCCAAGACGGCGCGCAATCCGATCAAGATCGTGCCGTTGCAACAGCGATTGCGCAAACCGGAATGGATACGCGTCAAAACCGGTAGCGGCACGGGCTACAATGAAGTAAAGAAATTGCTGCGCGAACACAGTCTGGTCACGGTGTGCGAGGAAGCTTCCTGCCCGAACATCGGCGAGTGCTTCAGCAAAGGCACAGCCACCTTCATGATACTGGGCGACGTTTGCACCCGGCGCTGTCCGTTCTGCGACGTGGCGCACGGCAAGCCGCTGCCGCCTGACGTGGAGGAACCCGCCAATCTTGCGCGCTCCATCGGCCTGCTCAAGCTTAAATACGTGGTCATTACCAGCGTGGATCGCGATGACTTGAAAGACGGCGGCGCAAAACACTTTACCGATTGCCTCGCCGCAATTCGCGCCAGTTCCCCGGACACGCGACTGGAAATCCTGGTACCCGACTTCAGGGGCCGTCTGAACGAGGCGCTGGATGCACTGGCGATCAGTTTGCCGGACGTATTGAACCACAATCTGGAAACCGTGCCTCGCCTGTACAAACTGGCGCGTCCCGGCGCGGATTACGCGCATTCGCTGAAATTGTTACAGGATTTCAAAACGCGCTTCCCCGATATTCCGACCAAATCCGGCGTGATGTTGGGTCTGGGAGAAACCGACGAGGAAGTGCTGGAAGTGATGAGAGATTTGCGTGCCCACGGCGTGAACATGCTGACCATAGGACAATATCTGCAACCCTCGGACGGGCATTTGCCGGTACTGCGCTACGTACCGCCCGAAACTTTTGCCATGTTTGAACGCGAAGCAAAAACAATGGGATTTTCACACGCCGCCTGCGGACCGATGGTCAGGTCAAGTTATTACGCTGACGAACAGGCACATCTGGCAGGTGTTTGT